>NZ_JBFTQB010000277.1:0-6911 GCF_056398785.1 Paenibacillus sp. 01T422
ACTGCATACCGAGCATCAACGTGTACTGGCTATCGTCCGACAAATAAATGAGCGGCCCCTGATAATCCGTCCAGCTGCCCATGAACTGGAACAACGCGATCGTCAGCAAAGCAGGTCGGCACAGTGGAAGAATAATTTGCCAATAGATGCGAAGTTCTGAAGCGCCGTCAATGCGCGCAGCATCTTCCAGTTMTTTAGGCAAACCCATAAAAAATTGGCGTAGCAAGAAAATGAAGAATGGTGCCCCGAAAAAAGCGGGAAGCCAAAGCGGGATGCTGGTCCCGACCCAGCCGAAATTTTTGAAGGCAATAAAAATGGGAATCATCGTGACCTGATAAGGCAGCATCATCACGATAAGTGTCACGGCAAAAAGCGGCTTCGCCCCCCTCCAAGGAATTCTAGCCAAGCTATAAGCAACAAGCGGGCATGATAACAGCACCGCGAATGTTGCTAGACCTGCAATTGTAAGTGTGTTCTTCAAGTATTTGAAAAAAGGAATATAATCTAACGCTGCCGGATAGTTGCTCCACTCCATGACATGAGGGATCCATACTGGAGGCCATGAGAACAATTCGTCGTTTGCTTTGAGTGAAGTAGACACCATCCATAGAAATGGGGAAAGGAAAAAAGCGCCAACTAGAATTAACAATAGATGTGAAAATATTTTTCGAACTGGACTAAGTTCAGTGCTTCCCATAGTGATCTCTCCTCCCTATTCTTTTCCTTGATAATGGACCCAGCGCTTCTGAGACACGAAGATAAGCGCCGTTAAACCGACCACAATCAAGAACAGAATCCAGGCCATGGCGGAAGCATAACCCATTTTCAAGTAACCAAAACCGTTCGTATACAAATACATCACATAAAACATCATGGAATTAGCCGGTGTTCCCTGACCATTCGTGAGGGTATAGGGGAGAACGAAATTTTGTAAAGCGCCGATGGTGCCCATAATTAAATTGAAAAAGATAACAGGTGTCAAGAGCGGTAACGTAATCGTTTTCGTTCGCTGCCAAGCACTGGCTCCATCCACGCTGGCGGCATCGTAGTAATCTTGGGGGATATCCTGCAAGCCTGCCAAATAAATGACAACTGCTTGCCCCGTGCCCCACAAGCTCATTAGAATTAAGGACGGCTTAGACCATGCCTCACTTCCGATCCAGGGCGGGCCGGATATCCCGATCTTTTCCAGCCAAAAATTCACAAGACCGAATTGCGGGTTGAGCAGCCACAACCAGATGATTGTAGTCGCGACTGGAGGCACTAAGCTAGGAATAAAAAACAGGGTTCGGTAAAAGCCTTGCCCGCGTATTTTTAAATTTAGCAGCAGCGCCAGACACACGCCAAACGCAATACTTAACGGAACGAAAATCACCGTATAGTACAAGGTATTATAAATACTGATCCAGAATACCCGGTCTTTAAAAAGATTTGCATAATTATCGAAACCTACGAATTCTCCAGGTTCAAGAATGCTGTAGGTGGTTAGGCTGTAGTAAGCTGACATAATAAGCGGATAGGCGTGAAAGAGAAGCAAACCGATAATCCAAGGCATTGCGAAGATCAATCCGAATAAGGAAATCTTTCTTTCGAAGCGCGTTTTCTTCGTCTTTACAACACTTGCGGAAGCTGATAATTTATTGATGGAAGTTTCAGTCTCAGCCAATTTCAATCCGTTCCCCTCCTTTTCAAGTAAAAGAGGCAGGGCCATGCAGAATGCCCTGCCTCTTATTTTCTAGAAACTAATTACCTACTTTAGCTAATTCGGTGTCCACATTCTTCTTCACTTCATCGAGCAGCGTTTTGGCATCACCTTTGCCATGAATCGCCAAGTCTTGCACCCTAATGGCTTCATTCCACAAGAAAGCACCTACAGGGGATACGGGTCTTGTGTATGCCCCTGGCATTAAATCCAAAAACACCTTTAAGTTCGGGTTTTCGGACAGCTTCAACTCCTCATTAACTTGGGGCATTGCCGTAATATCATATCCAGCTTTCGGACGTTTCGCGTAGAGCAGCGTACCTTCCTTATGCGCGACGAACTTGACGAATTCCCATGCTTCCTTCTCATGCTTGGAGCCCTTTGGAATGACGTAGGACCAACCGCCTGCCCATGTCGTCGGTTTACTGCCATCTGGGGCAGGCATTGGAGCAACGCCCCAATCGAAATTTAGTTTGTACTTCGCCAAATCATTCAAAATCCAGTTGCCATCAAATTCGAAACCAACTTTACCTGTCCAGAACGGATTCATACCAGTTTGACCCATAGCGTCGGAGAAACTGGTCAAGTTCCCGATATCATACTTTTTCGCATAGTCAGCCATCCAAGCAAGCGCTTTAACGTTCTGCGGATCGTTCGGCGTCAAGTTATGGTTGCTATCCTCCCACTTCCCGCCAAAGTTCCAAGCATGCGTGAATAAGTATCCTTGATTCATCCATGGGATAAAGCCAATTTGCGAATATTTTCCATTACTGCCCTTTTTGAAAATCTTCTCCGCCATTTGGTCTAACTCTGCGATCGTTGCAGGCGGCTTATTCGGATCTAGTCCCGCTTCTTTCATCAACGTCTTGTTGTAATACATCCCGCGATTGTCAGTACCCCATGGAAGCGCGTACACTTTGTCTTTATAAACCGTTTCAGCCCAAAGCCCTTTATAATAGTCATCTGGAGATATTCCGCTGCTCTTCACATAGCCCGATAAGTCTGTCAGTGAGCCTTTGGCCGCCCAAGAACCAATCAAGAATCGGTCGAACAAAGCGACGTCTGGCGGATTTCCGCCGGCAATAGCTGTCAGCAATTTATCGGAGGCTTGTGTTTGGCCTGTTGTCTCCACGAAGGTCATTTTCACTTTTATGTTAGGATGCTGCTTCTCAAATACGTCCACTACATTGGCTTTAAAATCCTTCTGATAGTCTCCGCCCCACGGAAACCAAAAATCAATGGTAACCGGTTCGCCGGAACTGGTAGCCGCTTTAGGCGTGCTAGCGTCTGTGCTCTTTGTTTCTGTTCCTTTGGTACTTGGACTGCTCGATGCGGTGTTCGTGGAACTGCAGCCGGCCGCTATCAGAGTAATTGCCAGTGCTGCTGAGAGTGGGAGTGCAATCAACTTCTTGCTTTGCCAATCGATACGTTTTTTTCTATTGTTCATATTGATCCTCCTTTAAGTTTCTCAATCGCTTATGAGCTTATCTTTATTGTAGGCGCTTTCATGGCCTCCTTTAAACGTGGGTACTTTTGTTTTTAGTGTATTATTTTTGTTCGTTCTTGGATTTCGTCATAATCGAAGGGGCAGCACTAGCTTAACTTTCGTTCCAGAACCTGGTGTACTCTCAATAGAAAGACCATATTCTTTGCCATAAGTTAACTGAATTTGCGAATGAATATTTCTTAAGGCAAAATTATGCTCTCCCTCCCACTCATCGCTTGCCATCATAGCAGTTAGTTCCGCCATTTTATCCGCATGAATCCCGATTCCATCATCCTCAACCTCGAAACGCAGAATTTGGCCATCCATTTTCCAGCTAATATCCAATCTGCCTTTGCCTCGTTTATTCTCAAGACCATGATAAATAGCATTCTCAACAAGCGGTTGAAAGACGAATTTCAGAACTTTGTGATCCAGCATAGCGGAATCTATGTACATGTTCACGGTAAATTTGTCCTGGTACCTCACTTTTTGAATCGACAAATAACTCTCCAGCAGCTCAACGCTTTCCTTGACGGTTACAAAGTCATTTCCTTCACTTAAGCTGATCCGGAGATACTTGGATAATCCGAAAATCATCGTACTGATCTCATCGACCTTGTAAATACGGGAAATCCAGTGAATAGAATCCAATGTGTTATACAAAAAATGGGCATTAATTTGCGAGGCCATCATCTTCAATTGCGTTTCTTTTTTTAGCAGTTTTTGAATGTACACTTCATCAATTAAATCCTTAATGCGCGTCACCATTGTATTAAAACTGTGATACAGCATGCCGAATTCATCCTTGCGCTCATCCGTAATTTGGATATCGAAATCCCCCTCTCTGGCCCTGMGCATGGACCATAGAAGCATTCTAACGGGCTTATGCATTTGCTTGGCATACAAGAACGCTAAGGCGATAGCCACAACACTAAAACCAATAACGAGATATAACGTGTAGTAAGCGATTTTTCTTGAATCACTGACCAAATTTTGAATCGGTGCCATGCCGACAAGCTTCCAACCATTGATCTTCAATTGATCATAGACGACCATTAGATCTTTGCCATCGACCTTGTCTGTTAAATATCCGCTTGGCGTTGGAGGAAGATTGAGGCCTGCTGGTCGCATACTCAGTGAACCGTTGGAATCGGCCATAACCGTGTCATTTTCGTTCACAATATACGTAGTGCCCTGAGCTTGGAAATCAACCTCGGACAAAAATTGCTGGATCAACTCTGGATTAAACTCCATGATGAGCACGCCGAGCGTTTGATTCAGATTATCGAAGTTTTTGAGCGACCGCCCCATCACAAAGACGGGTTTATTGTCTTGATCAATCGTTGATTTAACAAGAGGTGATCGAATACCATACCAAACCACCTGACCGTTAGCAGCTTTTATCTGCTTGTACCAATCCTGATCTTCTTCCACTTTGTTAACCATCGGGAGCTCCGTAAAACCGTTGTTCGTGAATCGATAGGAAGCACTGCGCTCACCCAAAATATAAATGTTCAACGTATCATTTTTGACATTCACCAAGTTGGACAAAAACTTGCCGATCTGTTGATTATTGTAGCTCTGATCATAGCTATCCCTGTATTCACCGAGAATACCTTTCTGAATTTCCTTATTGCCAAAAATTAATAAAGACCTGTTATCATACTCGTTCATAATCAGCTCTAAGCGCCTATTTGCTTGTTGGATCGTTTGCCAGGCTACTTGTGAAACTTTGGAGCTAATAATCTCATTCGCTTTATGATAGGATAAATACCCCATGAGCATGATCGAGATCGTTATACTTGCAAAAAATAAGATGAATAATTTATAGCCTACGGAACGCCATTTGAGATGTGCAAGAAGCTTCAAGCTTATGTCCCCTCCAAATTAGGCCTTAGACGCCAATGTCGCGATACTGAGCTGGAGTCATTCCCTCCTGCTCCTTAAATAGTTTCACAAAATGCCGGAAGTCCTGATAACCTACTTGCTCGGCCACCTCATAAATTTTAAGCGTCGAATCTTTGAGAAGCTCCTTAGCCCTATTCACCCGTAAGCGGATTAAGTATTTACTGAACGTCTCACCCATTTTTTCATGAAATATTTTGCTAAAATAAGAGGGGTTCAAAAACAAATGCTCAGCAACTCGGTTCATTGTGAGCGGTTCTGTGTAGTGCTTTTCCATATAGTCGACAGCTAACTCGATAAACCTTTTGCGATTTCCCGATGTATTATCGCCGGGCTGGAATTGGAGCAGGATCGTAAGCAGCACATCCTTCAAATCTGACAAAGCAAAGTATGGAAGGACGAAGCTCTTATTAACCTCTTTCACATCAGAAGGATAATTGATCTCTAATTTCATCTCAACTTCACTGAATAGCGAGGTTAAGCCCTTTCTCAACACATGCGGCGAACACTTCTGTTTATGCATCTGCAAATGTCCGAACAGTTCATCGATAAGAGTACGAAGAGCAGCATCATCGCTAAGCTTCACAGCATGTACAAACCTGGTAACCCACCCATTAGGATGCGTATATTTGGAATGTGAATGGGACTGAGGTACCTCCATCATATCCGCGTCATAAACTTTCCCATATCCTTCGTAGAACGCATAAGCAGAGATCTGGACAGCTTCTTGGAACGAAGCATGAATGTCGGTGACCTGACTTTGTCTACTAATTCCAATGTTGATACCGATTCCCAAGTAGCGCCAACAAGAGGTAATTAGTGTCTCCCATGTTCCTTGCTCATGGCCATGATCCCCCTCTATGTTTTGGGAAACTAAAATGACTAAATCTGCATCTTTGTCTTCATGCAAAGGACAAGTGATCATCTTCATCGCATGTTTCCCGGTTTCTTTGGCGAGATTGCCAATTGCGTGGCGGAGCAAATAGTGCTCCTTCGGGTTGTGCTCATGTACACCCCAATCATAAATCTTGATCATGATAACTTTGATCTGGTTCGGGTCTAATTGCATATTGAGACGATCCCACACTGTTCGCGAGAATTGTTGTGAAGCGCTTCCATTTGTGAGAAGTGTTTCAACGTAACGCTGCCTCGCGAGCGGCAAACTTTCCCGAACTCGCTCTGACATCTGCACGAATTCATCATGATCTTCTCTTTCACGTTTTATTTGTTCTATGCACTTTCGCACTACGCCCAGCATGAGAGTTTCCTCAATAGGCTTCAGCACATAATCAACAGCTCCAAGACGCATCGCTTTTTGCGCATAGCTGAACTCACTGTACCCGCTTATGATAATGATTTTTGAGGGCAGATTGGCGTTTTTGAGTGCTTCAATGAAAGCGAGACCATCCATGCGGGGCATTTTGATGTCCGTGATGATGATATCCGGAACCTGATCTTGAATGAAGGTTAACGCGTCTTCTCCATCCTCCATCTCACCTATCACTTCAATGCCTTCTGCTTGCCAATCAATGGTCGTAACTAATCCTTGACGAACCCACCTTTCATCATCCACGATTAATAAAGAGTACATTAATCATTCTCCTCTCGTTTTAAAAGGTCCGTTACCATTCAAAAACGCTTATTTCTTAGATGTCTTTTCCATACTTTACATGAATTTGATAGATCTGAAAAGTGGCTATAAAAACAGAAAGATTATACTAGAATAAAAAAACCGCCTTGGAGGCGATTTTTTGCGGATTCGTATATATATTAATTTCACGCGCAATTGGTTGATTGCGCTGGCCGTTTCCTATGGAG
>NZ_JBFTQB010000278.1:0-6886 GCF_056398785.1 Paenibacillus sp. 01T422
GGACTGGCCTCTCCACATTTTCTCGGCCATTGTTGGTAGCGCATCTTTTACGCGATCGTGCACATCCATTGCGCTCACTTTTTTGCCAAGCATATCGTTCCATACTGCGAACATGCCGCCAAGCAAGTTGGGATTGTTGGCATTTACTTGTATGGAACCGCTGAAATAAGTAGGCTCCCAGTTTTCATACAGCCACTTCGTGTTCAAATAATCGTAGTAATAACCCGCTTTTGGCACGATATAGAGCAAACCGTCCGTCGTGTTAATGATTTTACGGCCTTCGTTGATTGCATCAATCGGATTCTGCCAGCCGTTGTTCCAGCCATTTAATGTAATATCTTTGTCCACAGGTGTTGTACCCGGGAAGAATGTCAAACTGCCCCACATTCTTGCCGTTTTGCCTTTGCTTTTGAAAAAAGCATTGATCTCGTTTAAATACTGGCGGTACGCCTCCACAGTTGTTTTATCGTTCCGATCAAATTCATCTCCTCCAAAGTGAATTTCTTTGGCATCAAACCAATTTCCGTCCAAATATTCGCTCCACACGTCTTTGACAAATTCAACCGCCTCCGGACGTGTAATATCCAGATGGTCAACAGGAAGCGTGTCTTTGACCAAATCAGGTCTAACTTTGGTGAAGGAAAGTGCATGGCTGGGCGTATCGAGCTCGGGAGTAATCGTCATCCCTCTGTCCTTGGCTAGATCCTGCAGCTCTCGGAATTCCTGTTTCGTATAATGGCCGTCCTTCGCTGTCAGTTCCGGATATTTGGTGCTTTCCAGACGGAAAGCCGAATATTTATCCCAATGCGTTCTGCTGTTGTCTTTAAAAATTTCATTATCGTTCAAATGTATTTGAAAATCGTTCATTTTGTACCAGGACATGAACTTCACATAATCCTTCAAAAAATCCATTGTAAAAAACTTGCGCCCTACATCGAGCATGAAACCGCGCTCTTTGTATTTGGGATAATCTTTCGCGATGCCTTTGACAATGCTCGACTTCGCCGTATCCTGCTGCAAGATTTGAAGTGCTGATCTTGTGCCGTAGAATACACCGGTAGTCGTATTGGCGTGTATATTAACCGTATCGCCAACTTCAAAATAGTAACCTTCCGTTCCTATCGCATCGTCGTTTTGCTCGTTCAACGTTAGGAAGAAATCCCCCTTGGCTGGCGAATTCGATTGCACAATGGAAACATTGCGACCCGTGATTTCCTTCAAATCTTCTTGAAATACAGCAGCCGTGCTTTGTAGAGAACTGGCTGGCGGAATGACAATCCTTGCATGATCGCCCATTGTAAATGTCCCTGTATCCCCCGTCCACTCTTGCAAGCTAGGGATCACGATTGGCTTCTGGTTAGGCTCCGTAGCGGCTGCTTGAGCGGGTTGGAGCGGCAGCGAGAACACGAGTAAAGCAAGCAGACAAACCGTACTTACTTTCTTTCTCATTTTTACACCTCTTTGCATATTTTTTGAGCCATAAATCAGAGGAGACCCTTGAACGAATCGTCTAAGGGTCTCTTTTCTCTGCCTTATTCCATAATTTTCGAAGCAATGAAGGCCAGATCTGCAATCTCAATTTGCCCGTCATTGTTGAAATCTAAGTGTTTAATGCTCGCCCAATCTGGACTTGAGGAGTTTTTACCGTAATTAGCTGCCACCATGCCCAAATCGCCAATCGATACTTTTCCATCATGGTTCAAGTCGCCAGGAGTGCCAACAGGAACCGGTGTAACTTGAACGCTTAGGGAGGAATTTAACGCTTTGAACTCGTTTCCTTGCTCATTCCCCAGCGTGGTATCCGTTACTTCAATTGTGGAAGTCGTAGCCACAGTCAGCGCTTTCGAGTTAAATGTCAGTTTGAACAGCTGAGCATTTCCTGTTATAGCGTGCCCAGCCCCTTGGCTGGCGGCAATCAGGCGAAGTTTGCCTGGCACATCGTTCACCGTCGTCACAATGGTGAGGTTCGGAAGCAGTGAATCCGCTGACACAAATGCCATTACGTTCGGATCATAGCTTAGCGTAATGTCTTCAGCATAAACCTGTTGTAGTACGCTGTTCAGCCCATAAGTAATCGTTATCGGCTGTCCGCTTTCAACGCTGGAGCTTCCTGTTAATGTTGTAAACGGGCTTTGTGGCGCAACCACTTTCACCACAACCGCTGCAGTCGTTTGCTTTCCTCCGTACGTTGCCGTAACAACGGTTTCACCTTGGGAAACACCCTTGATTGTACCGTTCACAACCGTGGCAAACAGTGGATTCGCGATCTCAAACATGGATGCAGTTGTCACATCCTGATTCGTTCCGTCCGAATACTGTGCAGTTACCTTTACAGGTGTGGACTGCCCTTGTTGCAGTTCATAGCTTGCTGCGTCAAAGACGATGGTTTGCAAGGTAGTCGCTACATCCAACTTATACACGTTCAACTCAGATGCGGAAGCAAAGTTGCCTGCACCAGCTGTCGCTTCGAGCTTAATGAAAGCAGCATGTACCGGAGCAAAATTCACTTCTTTTATCACGTTGTTTTGCTGCCACGCTCCGCTCGCTACTTTCGTATACTGCTCACCGTCTTGGCTGACGTATACATTGTAGCCAGTTATTGTGCCGTTACCGGCATCTTGACGAGGCGTGTATTCCAGCTTGCTGATTTTGTACGTTCCTCCTAAATTCAAAACGATTGATTGTGGCAGTGGATCAACATTGAACCATTTGATGTGCCACCAAGTGCTCGGATCTCCGTCAATGGCCAAGCCTGGCTCGTTACCAGCCTGGAAGCTTGCAGCCGTCGCCGTCATTTGCGTTTGCGGGATTTTCACCAAACCGGTCTGTCCCGTTACCGTGACATCAACCGCAGCTTTAAAGCCGCCGTCCGCCGTAGTTGCCGTAATGGTAGCCGTTCCTGCACCCTTCGGAGATACGACGCCGTTCTCGTTCACCATCGCAATAGCAGGATTACTTGTGCTCCAAACAACGGAGGTGTTTGCTGCATTCAGCGGCATGACAGTAGCCTCCAAAGCAACCGGCGCATCGAGCACGTTCATCGTTAACGCCGAACGATCGATCGTTACGCCCGTAACTGGGGCTGTTCCGACAATCGGCAAGCCGATCAGCTTCACGTCCGCAATGCTGGCCTTCGTATTGGCATCAGGAAGTCCCGTAATCGTGATTCTGACATAACGTCCTTGACTGCCGAAAGTATCTTTGAGTACTGGAGCAGCTTCMGTATTATTCATGCGGTTTAACACTTGAATCCAGTTGCTGCTGCCCGCTTCGCGGACTTCCAGCTTGTATTTGTACACTTTATCGCTCTGCCCAAATGAAATCTCTAATCCTTGAATCGCATGCATTTTACCCAAATCGGCGGACCAAACATGACCCACATTTGTATCATTTGCCGACCACATGGTAGCTGAATCTCCATCGTYGGCATAAGACGCAGGGAATGATGGATCCACGCTATCTGCGGATGCCGGTTTGCCTTTCAAAATATCGCCCAAGACAGGAGGCGCTTGAGGCGTTTCGTATACATCGATTTCGGAAGCAGATGCGAAATTGCCGACTGCCACTACCGCCTCCAGCTTCACATAGCGAGCGTCAACAGGTGTAAACTGGACATACTTTTTAATATTGTTGCGGGTCCAGGTACCTGTACTGATTTGCGTATAGTTCGTGCCGTCGGTACTAACATACAAATTATAAGTCTGAATCGTACCATTCCCGGCGTCTGTACGCGGTGCATAACGGAATTGGCTAATATTGCGAACTTTGCCGAGATTAATAATAATCGATTGCGGCAATTTGTCTGAACCGTCCCATTTCGTGTGCCAGACAGAGTTCGGATCCCCGTCGATCGCTTTGGAAGCTTCGCTGCCCGGTTGCGCGCTGAATGCCGTAGCTGTCATTTGATTTTTCGGAATTGCCAGAGGCGTTGGCACCGAACCGTCACGGTACACGTTCAGTTCAGCCGCAGCCGCAAAGCCATTCACACCAGCTGTTGCTTCCAGTTTCACATACTGCGCTTCTGCGGTAGGGAACGTCACTGTTTTTTCCTGCTTATCTGCTGCCCACGTGCCACTGGTAACCTTGGTAAAATTAGTTCCATCTGTGCTCACGTAGATGTTGTAAGCTGTAATAATGCCGTCCGTACCTAAATATTGTCTTGGCAAATATTTCAGTTTGTTCACGGAAAACTTCGTGCCCAAATTCAGCGTAATTGACTGCGGCAGAGGTGCACTGCCATCCAACTTCGTACTCCAGACGGTCTCCGTGCTTCCGTCGAGCGCATTCGCTAACGGAGAAGTAGCATCGGTGCTTGTAGCCGTTGCAACAATGTCTCCCTGTACAATTTTCGTTGGGTCGTTATCTGGTTCTGGCAGTGTGATAACTGCAGCATCCGTCAATGGCGTTGTATCCGCCTCGAAACCGGCTACTTTCACTTCGAAGCCTTGGTCAGACGGCATATCCGGCGTTTTCACGTAGACGATTCCGCTTTTATCCGCGCTATCAAAGTACCAGCCGCTTGCCGCTGCCGCCAGTTCTGTTTTGCTTGCATACTCCGTATAAACGGAGCCGCCAACCGCAACACTTGCCGGTTTCGCATGCATATGAATTTGGAATTGGTTCGTACGCGCTGCCAGCTTGCCATTGTAATCGCCAACGCTTGCTCCTACTTGAATCTTCAAGTCACCTGTTCCGGTCTCTGGAGCCATAGAGGTAATTAATGTTTTCGCAAATTTGCCGCTGCGGTGCTCTCTAGACACTCCATCGTCCTCGTACATCGTGAAGGAGGATGTTTGGTAAGGATAGATATCATACGTAATCGGATTTGGCGGCACTTGACCGTCATAAAGCGTTTCCGGATACATCGGAATAATAGCGCCCGCTTTGACGAGAAGCGGTACACGGCTAAGCGGAGCGCTGTATTCGTCCAGCATTTTGGAGCCGTAATGCTCTGTACCCGTCCAGTAGTCGATCCATTTGCCTTTCGGCAAGTAGATGCCGTTTCTTACTGACGTATCTTTGTAAACCGGAGCAACGAGCAAGGACTGTCCGGACATGAATTGGTACTGTGTTAATGTGTTCTTCGTATTCGGGTCGTTCGGGAATTCGTAAACCATCCCTCTGGTGAACGGTGCTCCCGACTCGTAAGCTTCATTCAAATAGGTATAGAAATATGGCGTCAAACGCTGTCTCAGCTTCAAAATATCCCGGTTATAACTTGTATAAGGCTCACCATATCGCCATGGTTGCTTATCTACGGATGCCCAACCGGACATGCTCATAAGAATCGGTGTAAACGCTTTCCATTGTAAATCGCGCACATACGTCTGGGCGCTGCCACCGAAGATCCCATCCACGTCACCAGTAGCGTATGTCATGCCTGACAGACCGGCGCCAATCATCGAAGGGATATGGAATCGGATATATTCCCAGTTCCCAGATTGGTCTCCCGACCAAACCGTTGAGTAGCGCTGCGTTCCGGCCCAACCGCCGACAGACCATACGAATCCGCGATCGTTTGAGTTGTTTTCAACCCCATCATGCGCTTGTTTAGTTGCATCGAGGGCGAAGTCGTAGCCTGGTCCAACCCAAGCGACATCCAGCTTATTCAGACGAGTCCCAGCCACGCCTACTTCCGTTGCAATATTCGCAAGACCGTTCTGCGTCCATAATCCAGTGTAAAAGCCCAAATCATGGAGCTGTGCCACGGTACTTGGCAGCTGTACATAACCACAGCCGTAGCCATCATTCGGCAGCAGCCATCCGCCAGGCATATCATTATCCCGGAAGCCTTGCGCTACTTTCAGAACATCCGGCGTCGTCAGCTTATTCGGCTTGTTAGCGCCGGTGTTGCTTGTGTTATAACAATCCGCATCCCCCATGCTCATCCCCCATCTGGGAATTAGCGAAGGCTTGCCTGTCAAATCTGTATAGCCGTTCAGAATATCTTTCATCGTATCGCCGTAAAAGTAATACGCGTCAAAACGATTCTCATTATGTGTCAATTGTGCAGGACTGCCGAAATCGTATGTACCGTCTTGGAACGTGTTCCGCAGTACGCCATATCCAGCCGTGCTCAGATAGAACGGAGATGGATTGGAGACCGTACCGCTGCCCCAGTCGCCAAAGTTTTTGGAAATCTTAATCGTTTTGTCACGGTGAGAGAAAAATCCATTTTGCATCCCTCCGCCGTAGTAGTATTCGTCGGCTCCTCTAACGAGCTTCTGAGTTGTCGAGGAAGAGCTATAATTCAATGGTGACTCCTCTTGCCATACGACCGTTGCGTTGTCGCTCTTGTACATCGCGAATTTGAACGGGCTTTTGTAAGCACGTAAAACGAACTTGCCCGTTACCATTTTGTAGTAGCTGCCCTCATCTGACCAATCCACAGCTACCGGACCGAAATCCTCCTTCACGACAATCGGCTCTTTAGGCGTCGGGGAGCTTTTACCAGCCAGCGTTTGAAAATTACCGCCTACGCCAAGCCAGATCCGCACCATATCGTCGCGATTAAAAATAACTTTCACCTTATCGGTGCCAGATGTAATTGTAAATGTCTTCGCATCCGTTTTCTCGAAATTCGTGATGTCGCCAACCGCTGCCGCATGTGTCGTTGTCCCGCCTAAGCATAGGATCGCTAAGACGAACACCAGGCAAAAAACAAAACCAAAAGCATGTTTAAGCGTCTTCACCTCTTACACTCTCCTCTTCAAAATCAACCATTTTACCCTTTTAATGCACCAGCTGTTATCCCTCCTGTAATTTGTTTTTGGAAAATACTATAAAACACAATCGTCGGACCCATAGATATAATCAGGGCAGCGAAGAGTGGTCCCCATTCCGTTCTATACTGCATTTCACCCTGCATAACTGCAATGGCTACCGG
>NZ_JBFTQB010000279.1:0-6886 GCF_056398785.1 Paenibacillus sp. 01T422
GACATGTCGGAGGGCTGGTCATTGGTCAAGCAGCTGTTGAGGCAGGCATCGTAAGCCCCTTAATGTTTATCGTTGTATCGTTAACCGCAATCTCATCCTTTGCTATCCCTCAATACGATGCAGGAATTGCTTTACGGATACTGCGGTTTGTTGCCATGTTTTCGGCAGCGATGCTTGGGATCTATGGTGTTGTTATGTTCACGCTTTTCCTAAGTATTCATTTTGTCAAAATCAAAAACTTTGGAATCCCTTATGCCAGCCCCTTTGTTCCTTACCGGCTGGGCGATTGGAAAGACTTATTCATACGTGCTCCTCTTTCAAGTATGAAGAAACGGCCCCAGATGATGATTCCACAGGATCAAACACGGCAAGGAAATCGTCCAATGAAAGGGAAACCCTCCAATGATTCGTCCGAATGATCGTATTACAACGCCTCAAGCTGCTGTCATCTTAGCCAATATTTTGCTAGGTGTGGGCATCTTGACCTTGCCGAGATTTCTGGCAGACACAATGAAGACTCCAGACGGATGGATAACAGTCATCGTTGGAGGTATCCTTGCGTTTGGTTTCGGGTTGATTATGGTCAAACTTAGCCAACGCTTTCCAGGGAAAACTTTTTTTGAATATAGCCAAATCATCACAGGTAAATGGATGGGAAAAGCGCTTAATCTGGTTCTGATCGTGTATTTCGCCCTTTTTGCCGGATTTGAAATCCGTGATATGTCAGAGATCATCAACTATCTCTTCCTTGAAAAAACGCCAAAAGAGTTTATCATTCTCGTCTTTATGTGCGTTGGCGTTTATCTTACAGCCGGTGGGATCAATGCCATCGCCCGTCTGTTCGAATTAATTTTGCCCGTCAGCATCCTCATTATTATCACAAGCTATTCGTTAAGCTTACGGCTATTTGAACTTGAAAATTTGCGCCCTGTGCTAGGAATGGGGATTGGTCCTATATTCAAAGGACTTCCAGAAACGTGGAGAGCTTTTGCAGGCATAGAAACGATGTTATTCGTTACTGCTTATATGAGCAGACCTGAAAAAGCTGGGAAAGCACTACTGGCTGGCGTTGGTATTTCCGTATTCATTTATCTGGTCACCATCATCGTCGTCTTGGGGGGCATACCGTTCGAACAAGTCGCCACTTTGACATGGCCTGCCATATCTATTGTCCGGTCCTATGAAATTACTGGTTTCTTTCTTGAACGGTATGAATCCTTGCTCATCGTTGTTCGCACCATACAAGTATTTGCCGGATTTGTTATGTATCATTACATTGTTTCTCTAGGACTCTCACATACGTTCAAGAATACCTACAACCGCTATATCTACGTCGTTCTTCCAGTGATTTTCATCATAGCCATGTATCCCAAAAGTATAAATCAAGTCAGAGCGCTTGGAGATGTTATCGGCAGCATCTTTTTTGGAATCATTGCTCTGGTAGCGCCAATCCTTTTTATCATTACTGTGTTAAGGAAAAAATCCTATGTTCAAAATTAAAGTCTTCACGGCCAATTTGCTCTTACTGTCGCTATTAGTTATGACTGGCTGCTGGGATAGTAAAAATATTACGGAAATGTCCATTGTGTTAGGTGAAGCTATCGATCATGGGGATGAAGCACCGAAAGAGGACAAATTAAACGAAAAAGGCGGAGGCTACCGGAAACAAGACTTGATCACCATAACCTGGCAAATTGTTATCCCCAAGATTGYTGCATCAAGGAATGCCTCTGGTGACCAGAAACCATATAAAAATCTCTCTCTGTCGGGGGATATGATCCACCAATTCGCACGAGAAGTTTCACTTGAGTCCAAACCGCTTTTCAACCAGCATCAAAAAATGTTTGTCTTCGGCGAGAAACTTGTGCGCAGCATAGATTTACAGACGTTAATCGACCAGCATTTTCGCGATAATGAAGTTAGAGAAAGCGGTCTTGTACTCGTGGCCAGAGGACTGGCGAAAGATACATTAGAGTCAAAAGGCCCGGACATCCCTGTCGATCGACTTGTCCGAATTTCGAAGAATCAATACAGATCTACGAGGATTTTACCATCAATGACCATTCAAAATGTGATGGAAAAGATCGCGACCCATTCCAGCTTCCTGATCCAGAGCGTAGTTGCCGCGCAAGATGAAGTTAAATTTGCTGGAGCTGCTGTATTTAAACAAGGGGAAAATAAGCTGATCGGCTTTCTGAGCGAAGAAGAATTGGAAGGCTTGACTTGGTTAATGGGAAAAAGTAAAGGCGGCGTGGTGAAAACAATGGATGAAGGAAATCATCCGTTTATCATCTATGAGCTGGAATCGTTAAAGAGCCATATGAAGCCGAAAGTAGCAGGCGACCAAATTTCCTTTCACGTGGAAATTGACTCCATTGGCCGCCTGACGGAAGACTGGCGTGATAAAGTCGATTATTTCGATAACAGCTACCTTCAATCCGCGGAAAAAGCAGCAGAAAAAGAAGTCGCCCGCCATCTCGACCTGATTCTCAAGGCCATGCAAAGCAAGTATCAGGTTGATGTTGCCGGCTTTGGTACGCAGTTAAGAATCCATTACCCTAAAGTTTGGCAAAAAGTGAAACAAAACTGGGATCAAGAATTCAGCAAGATCCCTGTTACGTACACCGTGAAACTGAAAATAAACGATTATGGATTAAGGCGCGAGAAAAAATAAGACAGACGTATCCCTCTTATCTATCCATAATATCTCTATACAGTTCTCTCTTCTCATCTTCATTGGAATAAATGCCAAGATAATCAAATATTTCGAAAGAAAAATCCACGAAAGCGCGACCTTTGGCTGTAAGGACATGTCCTTCTCTAACGACGCGCTTATCCACATAATTTTCCCGCGGAAACGGATCTTCTACATGTAGACGATTAATACTCTCTATTGAACATGATGTGGTAAACCTACGCTTATGCAGGATACCGGCTCTTCCTAAATATTGCGGCCCGTTACAAATGGCTGCAAGCATCTTGCCTTCTTGATCAAGTTTGATGATAAAATCCGTTAACTCTTGCTGCTGATTTCGAATCGGACCACCAGGGATAATAAGTCCTTCAATATCGCTTAGCTCCATCGCTTCATGGAATAACAAATTAGGCTTATAGGTCAAACCAGATTCGCTTACGATTGCTTCATCGTTATATGCTACTGTCAAAACTTCTTTTTTTCCCACATTTCTAATTTTGTGGAAAGCCAAAGTAATCTCAAAATCTGCAAAATCATCCGATATAAAACAAATTATTTTCCCCATCGTTGATACCACCTTCGCATTTATTGTGATAAAATAAGAAAGAGTTCCGCAATGTGACACTAAGTTTCATCTGGTGAAATATAATTCGGAGGTGTTTCTTATGGAAAATGAAAATGAAAAGTCCATCAAAGAGCATGTACAGCAGCAATTCGGCAAAAATGCTAACAAGTACGTGACAAGTGAGAGGCATGCAAACGGTGACGATCTCGCACTGCTTCTAAGCTGGCTGCCTGTAGAAAATACTTGGAACGTACTGGATATTGCAACCGGTGGCGGTCACGTGGCCAAACAGTTATCTCCACATGTCCAGCAGGTCGTCGCTACGGACCTAACGCGTCCTATGCTAGTTGCGGCTGCTGAACATTTGAAGCAGGCGCAGTGCGATAATGTCCTTTTTGTTGTTGCTGATGCCGAACAATTGCCTTTTCTCGACAGTTCGTTTGATGCAGTAACCTGCCGCATAGCTGCCCATCACTTTCCTAATCCTCACCTGTTCATTCTTGAAGCGGCACGCGTACTCAAACCAGGAGGCAAATTAATTCTCATCGATAACGTTGCTCCTTCGGGCGAAGCCCTTCATCAATTTATGAATACTTTTGAAGCTATGCGTGATACCAGCCATGTTCGGTGTCTAACCGTTCTGGAATGGCAAGGACTTGCGGAGAAAGCGGGACTGCAAGTAGAGCAATCCGTAATGAATCGCAAACACTATAACTTCCCTGTATGGGTCATGCGTACGGCCGAAAACGAAGAACAAGCGAAAGCTGTTGAGCATTATATAAGGGATGCTGACCCGGATATTCAAGAATATTTTTCTGTGCATATTGAAAATGATAAGGTTCAAAACCTTGAAATTGATGAGTGGCGAGCTATGCTTAGTAAACCTTCGCTAGCCACATAAATAGGAATAGAATGGCAGCCGATCTTCATCTTCGGGCTGCCTTTTTTTCATCTCAACCGTAATCACATCTCCCCCTCCTCGCTCCATATTTTACCACAGAATCTAGCGGAATATGACCAAGCTCCCCTTCATATATTCATGAGGAACAGTAGGCGAACAGTACGTGAATCCTCATAYTATGATGAGATTTGGAGGAATAACATGTTTACACCTCATCCGGCTAATACAGCACTTGTGATTACGGACCCGCAGAACGACTTTCTTTCACCTGGTGGCAAGGGCTACCATTTAACGAAAAATAATATTGAGCAGAACAACACGTTAGCTAACTTGGAAATTCTGATGCACACCGCCATGAGCAAGGGGTACCAGCTTTTTATATCTCCCCATTATATCTATCCGCATGACTACAGCTGGCAATTTACTGGGGCTGAACAAGACATGCGAGATTTAATCGAAAATGGCTTTGAAACAGCGGTTGTTTATGATGCCACCGCCACGATAAGTGAACAGGCTTTTCAAGCCGCTGTAACAAACTACCAGGCATTCAGCAGTGCTACTTGGTCAACAGAGCAGGCAATCTCTCATATGTAATGAAAAAAGTGACCTTCTCTCCGCTAATCCGGCTGGGACAAGCTAATTTACTGATTCGTACCAATAAAAAAGGACCCACAGCAACGGGCTGTGGGTCTAAGTTTTATATTTTAAAGGGGGGTCGACTTTTATTATAGGCTTGTTTCATTAAAACCACATGAATATAAGATTTCATTTCTATTACATTTAAATACAAATCAAAATCAAAATCATTCATTCTGGTTAATTTTCGGGGAAATCCACGATACTAAAAGAGTAACAACAAACCATGAAGCTCCTCCAACGAAGCTGACACTTATATGTTTATCTAAAAAGTAGTTCACTGCTGCCCAACTGATCCCGCCTACTAATCCAAATAATACAGCTTTGCGCATTCTCTTTTGCATAACATCCCACCTTTCAACAAAGCATATTTTACTCTAAAAAAGTAACTTAGGGTACTGATAAAATATTCTTGGTCCGTCTACTTTAATCGGAGCTATATGATATTTACTTACTTTTGTTGAGTTACATTAAAATATAAAGTATAATGATCCTATACAGAAGGGAGAGAATTACTATGACTAATCTTACGACTTCTTCACTCGAAATAGGAATAAGCACATTTCTCGAGGCAGCTCCGAGAGCCGGCGGCGTCACACATGCCGAGCGGCTTCGACAAGCTGTCCAGGAAATTAATCTTGCCGATCAAGTCGGCCTCGACGTCTATGCAATCGGCGAACATCATCGTGCGGATTACGCGAGTTCAGCACCGGCCGTTATCCTAGCAGCTGCCGCTACGACAACCAAACGAATCCGGCTCTCAAGTGCCGTGACGGTATTGTCTTCGGATGACCCGGTTCGCGTGTACCAAGCTTTCTCCACACTAGACGGACTATCTAATGGACGAGCAGAAATTATGGCGGGTCGCGGCTCGTTTATCGAATCTTTTCCATTGTTCGGATATGACTTGAACCATTACGACGAACTATTCGAGGAAAAGCTTGAGCTATTACTCGCGATCCGCGAGACGGAGAAAGTTCAGTGGCGCGGCGGTCACCGCCCTGCCATCAACAACCTTGGCGTCTATCCGCGATCCGTACAAGAGCCGCTGCCCGTATGGATCGGGACCGGCGGTAATCCGGAGTCTGCGATTCGCGCAGGAATACTAGGATTGCCGGTCGTCTTTGCAATCATCGGCGGTATGCCAGAGAGATTCGCTCCTCTGGTCAAGCTATACAAAGAAGCCGCTGCGAAAGCCGGACACGATGTAAGCAAGCTGCAGATCGCGACGCATTCGCATGGCTTCATCTCTGATACAACGGAGAAAGCCGCCGACTTATTTTACCCGTCGACGGCTGCCCAAATGAACACCATTGGGCGCGAGCGCGGATGGGCGCCATACACCCGCCAAGCGTTCGACGATGCCCGGAGTCTTCGCGGAGCCCTCTATGTCGGCGATCCCGAGTATGTCGCAGAGAAAATCGTGCTGCTGCACAAAAACCTGGGTCTAACGCGCTTCCTCTTGCACGTGGACGTCAGCGCGCTGCCGCATAACGAATTGCTGCGCACGATTGAACTGCTCGGCACCAAGGTGGCACCGATCGTTCGCAAAGAGCTTGCTCGTGAGACAGCTCAAGGGTGATTTTGGCAATACCAAAGCAATCAAGTCCGAGCCAAAGTGCATGACCTTGGCTCGGTTTTTTTTATCCCAAATGTCACTTATTCACCGTTGCAGATATACCTCTATTTCTCAAGAGCCTTACTTTTGGTATACTGAGAACAAATCAACCAGAAATGGGTGTCGAGTAGTGAAACATGAAGAAATGCTTGCGGTGCTGAAGGCTCTGTCCAACGAGACTCGTCTCAACATCCTTTGCTGGCTGCGGGAGCCGGATAAGTTGAACGAGAAACTGCCGAGCTTAATCAAAGATGAGTTCCCAGGAGGGGTTTGTGTAGGAAGCATCCAGGAGAAATCCGGTCTGGCGCAGTCTGTCATCTCCTCTTACCTGTCTTCTATGCAGAAAGCTGGTCTGCTTGAGTCTCGCCGTTATGGCCAGTGGACCTATTACAGACGTAATGAAGAAGCAATCGCCGACTTTTTGGCGAACTTTGCCGCAGGGCTGCAAGCTGTGAAGAAGTAGTTTCAAAA
>NZ_JBFTQB010000280.1:0-6876 GCF_056398785.1 Paenibacillus sp. 01T422
TAGCACCACGATTAACTGATCTCATTGGATTTCATCCAATATAATCGTTAATCGAGCCTTCAAATCACAGTGTCCATTGGAATTCGTCCAATGGACCAATATGATAACGCCGCTCGCCAACCCAATCTCAAACGGCGTTTTGTATGTGGAAGTGAGAGAATTTATGATTAGCGTCCCAAATTCCAGTAGTATGAGGTATAATTTTCTATATAATGGTACCTTTATTTGGAAAAGGGGTTGAATAATGAGTTCAGCGGGAAGTCAACATTTGGCGCGGCAAACAAGTATGTCTAGTCCTACTAACAAATCCATGGATGCTACAACAACTACCGATCAACCAAGCTATGACACGAAATCCATGGCGAATGTATCGCAAATGATGCAGCTGCAACGTACGATTGGCAATCAAGCAGTAGCCAATATGGTTCAAAGACGAATCACAGCGCAAACTGCTCAAGGGACCGTCATTCAACGATCGCTTGATGATGAGACCAAAGTCACCTGGTCGCATGTTAAACTTAGTGCCTTATGGAAGAAAATGCGGGACCGAAGCGAAGGCAAAGATGACATGCCGAATTACGATGGTCTAATTAGGGAGAATATGGGAATCTACGTCGACACGTCACACACCGAGAGAGAACTGGCAGAAATCATAGTAAACAAAGAACCGTTCAAAGCTATATTCCTGAACCCAAGAAAAAACCAGCAATCCGATACGATCGCTGACCCTGGAGGAGCCATTGAGCTAGCGATTAAGGCGGTGTTAGCTGCGACGATTTTCTATCACGCGACTTTTGAGGAAAATGTCGATAATATTCTTGCAGGAGGCATTAAAGCAAGTAAAGGAGGGAAAGGTTCAGGAATCAGTACGCATGGTCGTGAAGACGTCGCTGCCAACGCCACTTACAATAAATGGAGTAAAGGTCATTCCTTTATTACGAAAAGTAAAACCGAAGCGACTGGTTACAGAGACAAAATGGCCCTGAAGAAACCAGCGAAAATTATCCATATTTTATCAATGCCAGCATTTATTGATGATAGCTCAATGAAAGTGGATATCGATAGCAAAGCTGGACTGAAGTACGAAGGAGATCTGGACATGATAGGGGATGGCGCCAAGTTGAATGAGAAAGCCCTCCGCGTTATTCAAATGGGTCTTAAACAAATGAATCGAGCAGCGCTGGAGGCCAAAATTCTGGAAGTGTACACGGCTAATTATGGGTGATGGTGAATATAAAGTACTGAAGAGCATTTCCTTGTCATGAGGAATGCTCTTTTTCTATTTATTAACAAATGATTTATGAAAAATGATAAAAATCTAGTTATAATCGGTAATTATTTATTGTAAAACGATAAATAATATGATAAATTTGTAATCGTAAATAACGAAGTGAGGTGCATGGTATGAAACGAGGATCAACACTATTTTTGAAAGTAGCTTTAATCCTGATTGGAATCCCAGTGCTGGCATTGTGCATATTTTTGGTGCCAAAGATAGCGAGTTATGCTGTAGAATTATATCCTGATCATGGTTACTTGAATTATCTGGTTTTGATGGATTTGTATGCAACGGCGATACCCTTCTATTTTGCTCTGTATCAAGCTTTTAAACTTTTAGGCTACATTGACAAGAGCAAAGCTTTCTCAGAATTATCTGTTCGAGCTTTAAAGATAATCAAATATTGCGCAATTTCATTCAGTAGCTTGTACGTGGTTGGCTTGCCGCTTTTCTATCTCATAGCGGAGAAAGACTGTACGTGGTTGGCTTGCCGCTTTTCTATCTCATAGCGGAGAAAGACGATGCCCCAGGAATCATTGTTATCGGGTTGGTCATGATTATTGCTTCCTTGGTAATTGCCGTTTTTGCAGCTGTTCTCCAGAAGCTTTTGAAAGAGGCTATTGATATAAAATCTGAAAATGATTTGACGGTCTGAGGTGATCGAGTGGCGATTATTATTAATATTGACGTGCTGCTGGCCAAAAGGAAAATGAGCGTAACCGAACTTACGGAGCGGGTTGGCATCACAATGGCTAATCTCTCCATATTGAAGAATGGAAAAGCCAAAGCGATTCGATTCTCAACTTTAGAAGCGATTTGTAAGGCTTTGGACTGTCAGCCTGGCGACATTTTGGAATATCAATATACCGGTGATACGGAAGAGGAGGACGAACATGGAGATTAGCAATTTTATTATAAAAAACTTGGCTAACCCTCATGAATTGGAGCGCATGTTTAGAAAAGATCCGGAAGCTTTCAGAAATTCTTTCTCGCACGCCTGGGAACTACAACCCGATTCGCAAGTTCTTGCGATTTGGTTTGAAAGGCTGAGCTTCAAGGAATCGAAGAACACAGAGAAATCATCGTTGTTCCAAAAAGATTTCATTTCCATGGGCATTTTGGCCATTCTGGCTGGGCTAGTCAGTCGGTTAATTTTTCAGTTTGCTGAACAGCAATCAATAGCTCACATGAACCTTATTTTTGGCATAGTTCCCTTTGTTGCGGCTTATTTTATGTACAATAATTTCCCTCGAAAAAGGATTGTTTACATCCTTGCTGCGCTATTTATCATCTCAGCGATTTATCTTAATATGCTGCCGCTCGAACAAAATGACAGTATAATCCTGGCTTATATACACCTTCCAATTTTCTTGTGGGTATTAGTTGGGCTTGCTTTTACAGGAAATGAATTTGGCAAAGGCAGTACAAGACTAGCTTATCTTAAATTTAATGGGGCGGGAAAAATCCATTCATGGATCGTGATTTCCTCTTATCCTTCAGCGGTGTACTCCTTACTGTATTAGCCGTCACCATATTCTCCATTACGGAGAGTGGCAAAGACGAGAAGAAGAATATTTCTGATTATATAAATTTTGCGCTAATTATCCTTGCGCTTATCATTGACAGTGTGGCTTTATCAGCCATCGTGTTCAGGCTTTCTTCGTATGGGATTACACCTAACAGGATTGCTGTACTTGGTGTAAACCTACTTGTCTGGGCTAATCTCATATGGATTATGATCTCCTATATGCGTTTTCTACAAAAAAAATCAGGACCTTCAACGATTCAGGATGCCGTAACTAAGTATTTGCCGATCTACGGATTGTGGGCAGCCTTCGTTGCATTTGCTTTTCCTTTGATTTTTTAGTAGCGGTTTTATATCCAAAAAATGTATGAGAATTCATTGACGACAGAACAAATGTTCTTTATGATTAAAATCATAAACATATGGAACAAGAAGCAGTTTGCCGCGGCAGACTGCTTTTCATCCTTTTAATGACTAAACATATCATTTACGAAAGAAATAATGAAAGATGGCAGGCAATCCTTGCTACAGTTTTTGAAAGAGTGAAGAATGGTACAATGTGAGTATATGTAGAAAATATTGCTACAGGAAGGATGTTAGGCATGAGCGAATTCAACCAGGAGTACATCGTTATCTCGGGAGCGAGGGAAAACAATCTCAAGAACGTATCCTTGCGCATTCCCAAGCGAAAGATTTCGATATTCACCGGGGTATCGGGATCCGGCAAGTCATCCATCGTCTTCGATACAATCGCCGCAGAATCCACACGATTGCTGAATGAGAATTTCAGCTTGTTCGTGCGCAATTTCCTCCCACGTTATCCTCAGCCGGATACGGATGCGATAGAGAACCTGAGTATGGCTGTAATTGTTGATCAGAAGCGGCTAGGCGGCGGATCTCACTCCACGATGGGCACAATTACCGATATCTCGCCAATCCTCAGACTTCTCTTCTCAAGAGTGGGTCAACCCCATGTTGGGGGAGCCAACCTATTTTCTTTTAACGATCCTCAGGGGATGTGTCCTGAGTGCAATGGGATTGGCCGCAGGCTTGGCATTGACGTGAGCAAGGCATTGGACAAGTCTAAGTCACTGAATGAAGGAGCAATCCTGCTGCCGGATTATTCCGTGAACAGCATGGATTGGTCGATGATCATCCAGACGGGGTCCTTCGATCCCGACAAGAAGCTGAGCGAATACTCGGAAGCGGAACTGGAGCAACTGCTGTACGGTAAAGCTAGGAAAGTAGAGATGCAATTCGCTGGCAAGGCAGTCAATATTACAGTGGAAGGTGTCTTCGAGAAGTTTACTAATAAGTACATTAAGCGGGACTTGAAGACGATGTCCGAGCGTACACAGAAAGCTGTGACACCGTATATTTCAGAAGGGACCTGCTATAGCTGCCACGGTGCTAGACTTAGTCAAGCTGCGCTCAATTGCCAAATCAATGGACACAACATAGCCGATCTCTCTTCCATGGAGGTCGGGCAGCTCATTCGCGTCATTCGGGAGATTGACGAGGCAATTGCCGCACCAGTCGTCAAGTCGCTCACGGAGCGGTTGCAGCATCTGGTGGATATCGGACTTGACTACTTGACGCTGGATCGCGAGACGGACACATTGTCCGGCGGTGAGTCACAGCGCGTCAAGATGGTGAAGCACCTGAGCGGCAGTCTGGTGGATGTCACGTACATCTTCGATGAGCCAAGCGTTGGCTTGCACCCCCGTGATGTACACCGGCTGAATGAATTGCTCCAGAAGCTGCGCGACAAAGGCAATACCGTGATTGTCGTGGAGCATGATCCTGATGTGATCAAGTTGGCTGATCATATCGTTGACGTCGGCCCACATGCTGGCAGCCGCGGCGGAACGATTATGTATGTAGGAAGCTATCAAGGACTGCTGGAATCAGGTACTCTGACGGGTACGCATATGAAGCGGCCACTCCTGCTGAAAGACGAGTGCAGGCAGCCATCTGGCCAGATGCCAATCAAGGATGCCACGTTGCACAACTTGCGCAACGTGTCCGTAAATATCCCAACCGGCGTGCTGACTGTCATTACGGGGGTTGCCGGTTCGGGCAAGAGCACGCTGATTAACGAAATATTTCTCAGCGAGCATACGGATGCCATCGTCATCGACCAAACGGCCGTTGGCGTGTCGACCCGCTCGAATCCCGCAACCTACACGGGGATTATGGATGATGTACGCAAGGCGTTTGCTTCTGCGAACAAGGTCAACCAGGGTTTGTTCAGCTTCAACTCCAAAGGGGCTTGCGAGAACTGTCAGGGGTTAGGTGTTGTGTACACAGACCTTGCTTTCCTCGATAGCGTGAAGCTGCCCTGTGAGGTGTGCGGAGGCAAGCGGTTCAAGGAAGAAGTACTTGCCTACAAGCTGAACGGCAAGTCAATTGCGGATGTGCTGGAGATGACAGTGGAACAGGCATTGGCGTTTTTTGAGCTTAAAGAGGTAGTACGCAAGCTGCAGGCGATGAGTGATGTGGGGCTGAACTATATTACTCTCGGTCAGCCGCTCAGCACGCTCTCAGGCGGGGAATGTCAGCGTATCAAACTAGCCAGCGAACTCCATAAGAAAGGCAGCATCTACGTGATGGACGAGCCTACAACTGGCCTACATATGTCGGATATCGGTCATCTTCTGGGGATTATGAACCGTCTGGTAGATGCCGGCAATACGGTGATCGTCATCGAGCACAATCTGGATGTGATCAGCCAAGCGGATTGGATCATCGATATGGGGCCGGACGGAGGCAGCAATGGCGGACACGTGGTGTTCGAAGGAACACCTCAGCAGATCATCCATGCGGAACACTCGATCACGGGGAAATACTTGAACTAACAATCATCACCAGATTTTATTGCGAGGGACCTCTTATATGCTGTAAACTTGTTAGTTGATAGCTGTAACAACGAATCTGCCGTTACAGCTAAAACTACATACTAACACTGCTTATTTTGCAATTGTTTAATAGGAGAGGTGTACATTCATGGAACTTTTGTTACTATCTAAAGACTTAACACAGCAGTACTGCAAGAAAATTTTGATGCCTGAAGGGGCTACCGAAATATTGGTGGAGATCGCCAATAAATTGAACACGGATCAAAAACTTTTAGATATTTATATGGAATTCTATAAAAATATTATTGAAAGTGGACACTGGACAACGGTTTGGGAACCACTATCCATTCATCCTTATGTGGAAGAAACCCTCGGGAATGAAGCTTCCCTGTTGTATCTCCATGCCGCCTTGCAAAGACTGCCGCTCGCCGAGCAGAGGTATGCTGAACTGGGACTGAGTGAGGAGTTATTTGTAGAAACCTTGAGGGATATCAGTGTCTGGGTCCAAAATGCCTATAATTTAGTGGGCTATTATGCCATTAGAAATTTCAGCTGGATCTGGAGACATCTCGAAGCCAGAATGTTTCGGATTAGCGGCATGCAGTTTATAGCTACTAAATTTTCCGGGGTCGTCAAAGGCTTTTACAATGCGAAGGACGAACGCTTTATACTTTTATGCGGTGAAGGAATGRAACTAAGAGCGAACGGCGATATGCAAGGTGTTTGTAAAAAAGAGAAGACGACTGACGGTTTTGTGACGGAGTATGCGGAAACGGAAGAGTATTTCATTGGACACCCAATTACTCCTATCGGCAAAGGCTTACAGGACAAAGTAAAACTTAACAGAAATGAATGGGAGAAAGTGCTAGACAAGGATGATACTTTGCTTGAAATCCACATCCCTAGAGACACTGCTTTTAATATGGAATCTATCAAGGAGACCTATTTAAAAGCCAAGGAATTTTATGCCACCTACTTTCCAGAGGTCAAGTACAAAGGCATGGTTTGTCATACGTGGCTCTTTACTCCGCAACTTCGGGAGATGCTGCCGTCTTCGAGCAATATCATCAAGTTCCAGCAGCAGTTCTACCTGTATCCAACCGCAGGTTCCGTGCGCTTCCTATGGAATTTTGTATTTAATGAATTGACTGAGGTAAAAGATGCTAAACCCGACACATCATTAAGGAAACAAGTTCTTAGCTATGTAGAGGAAG
>NZ_JBFTQB010000281.1:0-6866 GCF_056398785.1 Paenibacillus sp. 01T422
TTACAAATGAAATGGTCGCGGATGCACCTGAATTGATCGGTGTTTTGAGCGATTTTCTGGAATTTGTACAACAGCGAATTTTGGTTGCTCATGCAACAGGGCATGATAAAAACTTTCTGAATTCTGCGCTCTGGCGCACTTCTAAGGTGAGTTTGTCTCACCGTGTGCTTGATACGATGATGATTGCGAAGTGGCTAATGCCAAAAAGGAAAAATTTAAGCTTGGATTCCTTGCTTCATGCCTATGAAATTCCGGTTACACAGCGTCACCATGCCCTTGAGGATTCCTTGATGACAGCAGAGCTGTGGTCTCGATTCATGGAGGAGATTAAAGCGAGGAATGTGGATACGTTAGGTGATCTATACGCCCTCTTAAGCCATCATTGACCAATTACAAACGCGAGTTTGTGATAACTGGTCGATGAGGCTTTTTTTATTTGGTAAAGCAGCAATTCAGGCTTATCAGGATTCATCAAAGACAAAACCCAATAGGAAGGAATCGTGTGCCAAAGGGTCTGCAGATCCGCGGCGGATGGAACCGCGGGGGTAGTCGGGTGTGAATGGAACAAGCCAATCACAGGGTTTTGGCTATTTGTTAGAAAGGGAATCATCTCAACTGGACTCAACTCGAAATGAGTTTGAGGGTTGGCGGAGCAATTGCGCATGGGAACAAAGGAAGAGCCTAGAAGCTCTCCATTTGTGCTCGTAGATTGTTTACCTAGAATGAGGCCGCAGGCTTCCTCAGGCATTTTTTGCTGACTGAATTGAAGCAGCTGCGTGTAGAGTTCTTTTTTAAAATAGATGGTCATTAGCGCCCCGCCTTATAAATGCTACCAAGATTGAGGCTAGTATATCATGCTTTTTCTTTCAGTACTTCATTCGGTTTAATACAGAAAAAGACAAGCGCTAACATCAGGAGAGCCAGTGAGGCTACTGTTATAAATAAGGTTTTGTGTGATATATTCATGAGCCATCCGAATAATGGCGGTCCAAATGCAACGCCGATAAAGCGAAGGCTGTTGTACAAAGACGTGATCATGCCGCGTTGGTCGCGTTCTACACATCCGGTGATCATGGTGTTTAAACAGGGAAGCAGGAGACCAGTTCCAATTCCGCTAAGCGAAAGAAGTCCGATGAAAACGTATAGATTCGTGTTGAGGAAGATCGCTAACGTTAAGGAGACTGTCATCAAGATCAGTCCGATATTCATTAACCAACGCATCAATGTGCCATTTTGTTTGATTTTAGCACCCGTTGTATACGAGGTTATGACCATGCAAAGGAGAGGAACAGCCAGTACGAACCCTTTGCGGACTCCCTCGATACTGTAAGGTTTTTCTTCTAATATTTGAGATAAATAAAAGAGAACGCCGAAAAGTATAAATAGGGTGATTGCCCCGGCGAAAAATGATGGGATCAGCCACCGTCCTTTTTCCCCAAGAATATCTCTTATTTGCTTTAAGTAGACGCCAAGAGGATCTGCTTTTTTCTCGTTCG
Source organism: Paenibacillus sp. 01T422 (assembly GCF_056398785.1). Taxonomy (NCBI): domain Bacteria; kingdom Bacillati; phylum Bacillota; class Bacilli; order Caryophanales; family Paenibacillaceae; genus Paenibacillus; species Paenibacillus sp. 01T422. The sequence continues at coordinate 1,497 of NZ_JBFTQB010000281.1, forward strand.
GAGGTTCTTTGATCATAAAAATAACAGCCAGCAAAGCTAAGACACAAAATATCGGAAATGCGAAAAATGGGGCAAACCAGACGATTATGGCAAGTAAGGAGCCTAATATTGGGCTAACAACTTTACCTGCTCCATTGGAGGCTTCAATGAGCCCTAGAGCTTTGCTCGCATCTCCACCTTTATACAAATCACCAACCAATGCCATGGCTATAGGGGCTGTGCCAGCCGCTCCGAGGCCTTGTATGGCGCGCGCGATGATAAGGATGGAATAAGAGTTCCAAACAGCTGCAAAGCCTGCTAGAACGCCTGCTGCTCCATACACGATGAGTGATGGAATGATGACAGATTTCCGGGTGAAACGGTCTGATAAGTAACCAGACACCGGGATGATGATGCCTGCTGTGATGGAGAATAGTGTAATGACTAGAGAGCTTTGGAAGCGGGAGATACCCATCTTTTCCTGCAGATCAGGTAAAATAGGGACTAGCATGGAATTCCCTAAGACGAGTACTAAAGGAATTGTTGCTAATGCGACATATTCCCAAATGGAGCCTTTGCTTGATTTGTCCTTGGACTTGCTGTTTGATTTGTTGTTTGAACCATTGGAATCATTGTTAGAGCCGTTGTTGGCACTGTCGCTAAATCTGTTTTTGGTTCTGGCGTTGGGAGTTGCAACTTTGTTCACTTTGATTATTCCTTTCAGGGTAATTGGTAGACTTACTTTTCCCGTAATTGGTGAAACCATACTTTGTTGACATGCCAATGTTGGAAATTGATCTGAATTGGAGATAATATAGACAATGGAGGTGAACACATTTTTGAAGAAAAATGTATTTGTAATCGTATTGGTCGTATTATTAGCGGGGTTAGCTATCTACCAGAATGCCCTGCATAAGAATAAACAAACATTAATGCCTACAGAGCAAGCACCACAAGCGAATTTCCTTGCCCCTTCGTTTACTTTGACAGGGCTTGATGGGAAATCGTATACGATTGGCGGTCCGCGTGAGAAGCCTTTGCTCGTTAATTTTTGGGCATCCTGGTGCGGTCCTTGTGAGGAAGAAGCGCCGGATCTGGTGAATGTGTATAACAAATACGAAGGACAGTTTGATTTGTATGCGGTGAATGTGACGCCTGGGGATAAAATGGAGAATATCAAAAAATTCGTGGATACGTATAAATACCCCTTCCCAGTGCTTCTGGATAAGCAGGGAACGAATGCGGATACTTACCGCGTTGTTGCGATTCCAACCAGTTTTCTAATTGACAAAAATGGAGTCGTTCGTGAGGTTATTCACGTGCTTCCACCAAAAGAGCTGGACAAGAAAATTGCTAGTCTCATCAAGGGGTGACAAAAAAGCTGCAAGTTAGTCTCAGGGACTAATTTGCAGCTTTTGTCTTTTCTGGAAGGTCTTAGTGATTGATCAAACCAAGTCGCTCGTTCTGCTCTTTGTTGGCTGGCTCGACACGTTGTCTGCTGATGAGGGCATAACGCAAGCTGTCCACAAGTGCATACCAACTAGCTTCGATGATGTTGCTGGACACCCCTAGTGTGTTCCAAGTTGTGTTAAAGTCAGTTGTTTCCATAAGCACGCGAACTTTACCGGCAGTAGCGTCTTTCTCGTCGAGGACACGCACTTTGTAGTCTGAAAGGTGAATGTTCTTAATGTCCGGGTAATATTGGATAAGCGCTTTGCGTAAAGCATTATCCAAGGCATTGACTGGACCATTTCCTTCAGCCGCGGTGTAGATCGTTTCGCCATGAACCTTCACTTTGACGATGGCTTCGGATACGACGGATTGGTTCGCGGATTTCTCAACAAGCATTTTGAATGATTCTAAGGTAAAGATCTCTTCAAGTCCTTCGAATGCTTCGCGCAGCAATAACTCAAGTGTTGCGTCCGCTCCTTCGAATTGGTAGCCTTGATGTTCTAGATCTTTGATCTTCTCGATCACTTCTTTGGTTTTCTGATGATCTTTATCGAAGTCTAAGTTCAGCTCTTGCGCTTTGACAAGCACATTGCTTTGGCCAGCAAGCTCTGAGACAAGGACGCGCTGCTTGTTACCTACAAGCTCTGGTTTCGTGTGCTCATATGTGCTTGCATCTTTAAGGATCGCAGAGACGTGAATTCCGCCTTTGTGAGCGAATGCAGCGTTGCCTACATATGGCTGATTGATCGGCATATGCATGTTGGCAATTTCGCTGATATATCTTGAAACCGGCGTTAATGTTTTCAACTGTTCCTCAGTGATTACGTGGTATCCCAATTTCAGTTGAAGGTTAGGGATAATCGAGCTCAGGTTGGCATTGCCACAACGCTCGCCGTATCCGTTAATCGTACCTTGGACCTGCCCAGCGCCTGCTTGAAYGGCAGCAAGGCTGTTGGCTACGCCTAACTCGCAATCGTTATGAGCGTGAACACCAACAGGTGTTGATACGTGCTTCTTCACTGCTGTCACGATTGCTGTTACTTCACTAGGGAGAGAACCGCCGTTAGTATCACATAATACGATCCAGTCTGCACCTGCGTCTTGAGCTTTTTTGATCGTTTGCAGGGCGTACTCAGGGTTATTTTTGTAGCCGTCAAAGAAATGCTCTGCATCATATATGACTTCTAATCCAGAACTTTTCAAAAAAAGAACGGAGTCATAGATCATAGCCAGATTTTCTTCGAGTGTCGTTTGAATAGCTGTATGCACGTGGAAGTCCCATGACTTCCCGAAAATTGTTGCTACCTGCGCACCTGACTCAACAAGTCTGTTCAGATTAATGTCATCTGAAGCAATGGAATCTTTGCGTCGCGTGCTTCCGAAAGCGGTAATCTTGGCATTGGTGAACTTCATGTCCCGGACACGCTCAAAGAATTCGATGTCTTTGCTGTTGCTGCCCGGCCATCCGCCTTCAATATAATGAACCCCAAGCTCGTCGAGCTTCCGGGCAATTTTAATTTTATCCTCAACAGATAGGCTAATGCCTTCTCCTTGAGTTCCGTCTCGTAGTGTGGTGTCGAAGATTTTGACTGATGTTGGCATGGGTTCCTCCTTCAAAAGCTAGCAAAAGTGACTTGGATGCTGATGTGTAGGTTAATATGCTTGCTTTAAAGCGCTAATGTATAATTTACGATTATACCACAATATTACGGGTAAAGACATCATAACTCAAAATTGCGTTTGCTTGAAACAATATTTTTTTGTATGCTGAAATTGGCTTTAGATTAGGTCTTTGATCATGGGAGGGGTTGTGAAATGACGACGGTCGAGCACCACTATCCCAAGCAAGGCAGAGTTATTTTACATATCGATATGAATGCGTTCTATTGTTCGGTCCATGAGGCTGTTGAGCCTGAACTATATAGAGGAAAACCCATTGCAGTAGCAGGAAGTGTCGAGCTCCGCAGAGGGATCATTGTTACTTCATCTTATGCTGCGCGATCGATTGGGATTAAGACGGGCATGCAGGTCAGACAAGCATTGAAAATATGTCCTGATTTGATTCTTATTCGACCAGATTTTGAATTGTATCGTAGTTTTTCAAGACGTTTTATGCAAATCGCCTATAGCTATTCACCGATGGTTGAATCTATGTCGATAGATGAGTGTTTTGTAGATATTACTGGGTCTAAACAGTTTGGCACTCCGCTTGAAATTGCCGCAGCAATCCAGCTAAGGATTATGAATGAGTTGCAGTTACCCTGCTCCATTGGTGTTGCGCCAAATAAATTATTAGCCAAGATGGGCTCGGATATGAAAAAACCAAATGGAATTTCTGTTCTGCGTCTGCGGGACGTGCCTACTTCGTTATGGGACAAACCATGTAACTATTTATTTGGAATCGGCAAAAAGACGGCGGATAAGCTAACGAAGCTGGGAATACTTACGTTAGGTCAACTAGCAGAAGGCGACGAGTTATTGCTGAGTAAACATTTTGGTATTATGGGACCACACTTAAAGCGTTCAGCGAATGGCATCGATAACTCGCTGGTTAACCCGGAGCAAGAGCAAAGCAAATCTATCGGTCATACGACTACATTGCCGCGGGATTATATAGAAAGAAAAGATATTCACCGAGTCTTCTTGAATCTTGCAGATCAAGTGGCAAGAAGGCTCCGTAAGCAAGAATTGATGGCGTCTACGATTCAAATCACCATTCGTGATCCAGAAATGAGGACGATTACGAGATCCGTTACTTTGCCGACGCCAACGGAGCATATGGATGATATCTACAGAACTTCCTGCCAGTTGTACGATCATCAGTGGGAAGACGGGAACCCAGTCCGGTTGTTAGGAATTACCGTGCAAAATCTAACTAGTAAGGAAGAGACGTTTGTGCAGCTTGATTTATTCGACTATGAGAAGCAGCCAAAACGTGAAAATTTAAATAAAATCATGGATGGACTTCGAGATAAGTTTGGGGAGAATGCGATTCTGACCGCAGGAATGATGAGCGACGATCCTTCTGCTTTCATTAGAAATCACAAGTCTAGAGGAACTTCCTTGCAGATGGATCACTTGAAGAACAATCCGCTTCATAAGGAAGAGGAGAAGTGAGGCGCGATGGCACATTGTATCGGTTTTGCCGGATATTCGGGCAGCGGGAAAACGACTCTGATTACCAAGTTGGTCATAGAAATGAAGCGTCGCGGCAAACGGATTGCTGTATTGAAACATGATGCTCATGGACATTATAAAGAAGCATCCGGAACAGACTCGGCAATTTTTGCGCAATCCGGTGCGGAAGCAGTTGTGACAATCTCTATTGATTCTATTCATGTCTACGAGAAAAAACGCAAGCCTGACCTGCAAGAGCAGATCGAAGCTTTTTCTCACATGGATTATGTTTTTGTTGAAGGATTTAAGCGGGAAAAGCATCCAAAGATCGCTGTTTTTCGTACAATAGAGCAGAGTGAAATTATTCAAGCTCTAGAAGAGGAACCTATCGCGATTGCAACGGATGTGGCGGCGCTGGATTCTCATTTGTCAAGCCTGCCAACGCTTGATTTGAATGACATTGTTGCTCTTGCAGACTTTGTTGAGAGGTATTTTAAGGTAGAACAATTTTAAGGTTTGAACTTTGTCCTCATTTATATTATATTTTACAATGAGGATAAAATGAGGAGGAGTTAAACTATGGCAAAGTATACATTCGTTGATAAAGATACTTGTATTGCTTGTGGCGCTTGCGGAGCTACAGCACCAGACATCTATGATTACGATGATGAGGGCTTGGCAGAAGTGATTTTTGATGGAGATGGCAACAAAGGGGTAACTGAAATTCCAGAAGATCTATTTGATGATCTACAGGATGCACAAGATGGCTGCCCAACTGATTCCATCAAAGTTGCGGATTCACCTTTTAACTAATCATAACTC
>NZ_JBFTQB010000282.1:0-8613 GCF_056398785.1 Paenibacillus sp. 01T422
TTTCCATGTATGCCATCCGAGGGACTTCGAGGGAACCGGTACTGTTCCCGGTACTCTCCCTCGGAACTAGGTAACCGAACAGGGGAATTACTTGCACCTAAAAGTCTTAAACGGTTTCCCACTAGGCATCCGGGAATTGCCGATTCTCCATTGAATAATTCCGAGTTAAATGATAAGATTAATTTTATTTTCGAGCGAATCGTTGTATGTGTCTTACAAATCATGCGAAATTGTCTACTAGTTACTTTTTGATAAAACCTTGATAGTACAAGCTTTTCAGACAATAAATTCAAATTTTAATCATTAGTACAAAAACTAATTATATATTCGCACACGCATTTTATACATAATTGAATTAGTCGGAATTAGCCGAATGACAATTCAGTTTGACGGAGGAGACCTAGCAGATGAGTCCAAAAGGAGGCAATCTATTTTCAGTTTTCAATATCATTTTTTTGAGCGCGTTGACCCTAGTCACTCTTTACCCGATGTGGCGGGAAGCGGCCGTGTCCTTCAGCGGCATGGAGGAGGCGATGAAAGGCGGCTTGTTTTTGTGGCCGAGAGATTTTACCACGGATGCTTACGTTAACATCTTACATTCCCGGTATTTATGGCTTGCGTATGGCAATAGCTTATTTATTACATTGGTTGGCACATTGGTCGGCGTATTTTTGACAGCGGCAACCGCTTTTCCCCTCATTAAACAAGATTTACCCGGCAAAAAATGGTTTGTACTTCTTATTTTGTTCACGATGCTGTTCAGCGGTGGGATTATTCCTACTTATTTACTGGTGAAAAACGTCGGACTTATCAACTCTTTATGGTCATTGATTCTGCCGACGGCTATATCGGCGTATAACGTCATCGTTATGATGAGTTTTTTTCGAACGCTCCCCCGGGAGTTGGATGAATCGGCGACCATGGATGGGGCTCATGCCATTCGCATTTTTGCCAGTGTGATTCTCCCTCTCTCTAAACCAGTGCTCGCAACAATCGCATTGTGGGAGGCAGTTGGCTACTGGAACAACTATTTGCAGGCGCTTTTTTATCTGAATGACAAAAGCAAGTATGTTCTTCCCGTGCTCCTGCGGGATATTATTAATGGACAGACCATTGCCCAAATGACGGGGGAAAGCACGGGTTCATCGACAGAATCAGTCATTGCAGCAACGACCATCATGGCGGTGCTTCCGATTCTTATTGTCTATCCTTTTTTACAAAAATACTTTGTACAGGGGACTCTGATTGGTTCGGTCAAAGCTTAAGATCAACTTAGGACTTTATATTAATGTTGGCTAGGATCGAATAAGATTGAATAGGGGGAATAATACGATGTCATTCTATACATATAAATCCATTCTTATTTTCACTATAGCAGCTAGCCTTACGGCTGCGTGCAGCAGCAACCCAGAGTCGGACGGGGCGACAAGCGCACCTAGTACAGCAGCTCAGCAAAACAATGCTTCCGGAAGTGACTCTGCCAAGGTTACTTTTAAGATTTTCCGCAACTTCCAAGCACCTGAATACCCAGCAGATGGCGGCCCAGCAAAGCAAAAGGTGTTGGCAGCGCTTGATCAGGCAGGAATCAAAGGTGTTGATTACAACATTTCAATGGCTTCTGGGGATGAATATAAGACCAAGCTTAACTTGCTTGCCTCTTCCGGGGACCTGCCGGATTACTTTAGTGTGCCGGATCTCCTGACGTTGAACAGATTGACGGATGAAGGTTTGATTCTGCCGCTGGACGACTTGTTAAAGAATGCGCCTAATGTTGCGAAGTTTCTGAAACCGGAAGATTTGGAGATTCTCAAACACAACGGGAAACTGTACGGATTGCCTCCAGGTTACCGCCCAGAAACCTTTAATGGACCTAACGTGAATGGGCTGTTGATACGTCAGGATTGGCTGGATGCACTCAAGCTGAAAACACCGACCACCGTGGATGAGCTTCATGATGTACTCAAGGCGTTCACGTTCAATGATCCAGACGGGAATGGGAAGAAGGATACCTATGGCATAACAACTAACAAGCTTCTCGGAGCTGGGGCAAATGGCAATTATTTCAGCTCAATATTTGGTGCTTTCGGTGTTGTTCCTACATTCTGGCAACAGCGTGACGGGCAGTTGAAGCAGGGAATGGTTTTGCCTGAGATGAAGCAAGCGCTTTCTTTATTGCAAAGTTGGTATAAAGAGGGTATCATCGATCCGGAGTTTCCAATTATGGAAGCGAAGCAAATGAACGAAAAAATCATTAATTCCAAAGCTGGCATTTTCGAGGGAACGGCATTTGATGCTGATCCGACAGGAGCAAACTACAGTGCTCTGAAGAAGACAGTAGCGACAGCGAAACTTTCCTTCCTTACACCACCTGCTGGCGCGAACGGGAAAAAGGGAGCTGCCGAGAATTCGCCGGCCTATAGCGATATTCGGGCGATATCGGCCAAAGTTAAGAGTCCCGAGAAGCTGATGGAGTTAATCAACTGGTCAGCRGGTCCAGGCTTTGACCTCGTCACTTACGGGATCGAGAATGAGGATTATCAGTTCGATAAAGACAAAAACAAAATTAAGCTGCTTGTCCCGAATTATTCCGAACTGTATAAGAAAGGCTATTCGAACCCGATTCGCTTCCTGCAAGTCGTAGACCGCCGTTGGTTAACGGAAGAAGCAATAGCAGCTATGACAGTCTCCAATGACCCTCAGAATGTGGTCCACAACGAGTTTTGGAAGAGTGTGCAAGCAATGAACGACTACCCGGATATCAAAAAGCTGTGGGATGAGTACTTCGCCAAAATTGTTACTGGCGCATGGTCCGTGGATAAATGGGATGAACTAGTCAAACGGTATTACCAAGAAGGCGGGCAAGAAATCGAGAAGCAGGTTAATGCGGAGTGGAAGAAAACAAAATAATGTTCAAATAGGATCAGGACGACGGAGCGAATCATGCTTGAAAAAGAGAGGGGACAGTCTATGTTTAATAAAATGCTCGTATCCTATATGACTATCATAGTGATCCTCATTTTGGCGGTCGGTTCGTCGTACCTGATGATTGTATCCCACGATATTAAATCCGAGCTGGCACGTTCGTCTCAGAGTGAAATCTCGGGGATGATGAAGCATTCTGAATCATTAATTGAGAATATAGAACAGCTCTCCTTGCAAGTTTCTCTTAAACCAGGAGTCAATGAGGCGTTAACGAATCCATATCCGTATTCCATTTTGCAATATGGAGCCTTGAAGAATCAGTTGAAAGATGAAGTTAATTCCAACAATATATTGTATTCCATTTATTTATATTTTCGTCTGAACAACCGTATTTTGACTACGAATGAAGGCCTTTATGCGCTGGATCAATTTTTTGATAAACAAATCATTACAACAAACTTCCAAGCGAGTAACAGCAAAGGCTATCAGGTGCGCAGTCTGAAGGATACATCCCTTTCGGAACCCGTTGAATTGCTTACCTTTCATAGGCTAGTTCCTTTGACTGCCAAAGAACCGCTTGGGGAACTCATTCTGAATGTGAAGCGTCAAGCGTTTTTCGATGCCTTGTTTCGTTATGCGAATGTGGATAGCAGCAAGATGATGATTATGGACAGCGATAGCTATGTCGTTCTTTCCGAAAGTAATGCCAGAAGTAAAGCATTCACGATGGCTTTGGAATCTCAGAATGCTGGACATTCCCTGTCAGGTTCCTCAGGGATGGTGCAAATGCAGGGGCAAGATGAGACCTATTTCCTCAGCTATGCGAGATCTGACACGACTCCGTGGATGGTTGCCGAACGTATTCCCTACTCGGTTTACCAACTTGCCTGGAAGAGCAAGGTGCACGCTGCAACTCAGGTTGCGGCCGTCATCCTTTTAATTAGTATAGCGCTTGCATGCCTCTATAGTATTCGTTTCACTAGACCATGGAAGAACATGGTGAGGGACTATGTAGAGCAGCAGAGCCAATACCCAGGGAACATGGTGAAAAAGGATGAAAGCCAGCTGGTCGCTGAAGCGATCCGGGAGCTCGTTTCAGAAAACCGCTATATCAAACAAACCCTGGAGCAGAGTAAACCGATTATCCGTTTCCGACTGATCTATGATATTTTGACCAATCGTGTATTCGAAACTTCAGTGATGGCTAATCGACTTCAGCATCTCGGAATCGTCTTCCCGCATGCTTATTATGCTGCGATCATTGTTCGAGCAGATATGCAGCCACTGGAGGATCAGGAAGACTACAACGAAATTCGCTTGCTGCTGTTCAGCACCATTGAGAAGGAACTGCGGCAGCGCCTGTTTGTTGTCGGCACAATACTTGAGAACCACCAGTTCGGGTTTATTTTGAATTCGCCTGTTTCTACTTACATCACCCAGCTGAAATTGGAATTGGATGCCTGCTGTCAGGCGGCGAACCGGATAGGTCTGGAGGAGTTCGGAATCACCTTGCAAATTGCCTTAGGGGGCATTTATTCATCGATGAACGGCTTGAACAAGTCATACCACGAGGCCAAACGTGCGCTGCACAATACGGCTTGGACCTACCAAAGCGATTGCGTCTTTTTCGAGGATTCGGCGGATGCTAGAAAATGGAGTTATCCGTTAACTATTCAAAAGGAACTGCTGCGTCGTCTTAAGGCGGTAGACCGGGAGTCAGCTAAGTTGTCCCTTGACGAATTGTTCGACCGCTATATGTTAGGCAAATCCTATACCCGAGATGAAGTTCAAGACACCATTACCTTGATGATGGGAGCGATCGTACAAGAGCTGTATGAAGATGGTTATTCGCTGGATAAAGTTCATTTACGGTTCCAATCCGTCAGTGAATGCGAACATATTGGTCAGGTGAAGGAGCTATTCTATGGCTATATCACTGACATCATGAACCTGCTTGAACAGTTTCAGGATAATAAGCTGAGCAATGCCTACATCAGTAAGGCAATTGACTACATGCAGACTTATTACAATCGGATTGAATCAATTGCTGATATTGCCGATCATGTCGGTGTCAGCTCCAGCTACTTAAGCCGAATGTTTCGTGCGGAGACAGGGAAAGCACCGCTTGATTACTTGACCCGGCTGCGCATCGATAAAAGCAAGGAGCTGCTATTCGTAGGTAATTGCAAATATTCTTTGCAGGAAATTTGCGGTCAGATCGGCTACCACGATGTGCAGAGCTTCATTCGATTTTTCAAAAAGTGGGAGAAAATCACACCAGGTGAGTACCGCAAACTGCAGGTAGAAAAAGGAGGTGCCATATGAGTAGTCAAGTCAGCCATCCAAAGCCTTCCGTTTTACGCACAAAAGCAGCGCCTTCAAGCTCTTTTATTCGAAAATTGCTGAAATATAGATATTATTACGCGCTCTTGCTGCCAGGCCTTATTTATTTTATCGTATTCAAATATATTCCGATGGGCGGCGTTATCATTGCCTTTAAGGACTATAAACTAACGCAGGGGGTTCTGGGCAGTCCGTGGGTGGGGTTAAAATGGTTTCGGATTCTATGGTCAACAGGGGATTTCTGGAATGCCCTATATAATACGTTACTCATAAGTTTTTATAAGTTAATCTTCGGATTTCCTGCACCAATCGCACTTGCTATTTTGTTGAATGAGGTTATTAATCGCAGGTTGAAGAAGATAATCCAGAGCATTTTGTATTTCCCCCATTTTCTATCCTGGATTGTGCTGGGAGGTATATTGTTTGCCATCCTGTCGCCGGGAACAGGCTTGATTTCGTGGTTGGGGTTCAGCAGTTCCCCGCTTATGCGGCCGGAATCGTTCCGCTCGCTACTCGTCGTCTCGCATATATGGAAGGAAGTCGGCTGGGGAACTGTCATTTATTTGGCAGCTATCGCAGGCATTAATCCAGAGATGTATGAGGCAGCGCGCATAGATGGAGCCAATCGATTCCGATTAATCAGTCACGTGACCCTTCCGGCGATATCGGGAACGATCGTGATTATGCTGATCCTCAGAACAGGACAAATATTGTCAGCAGGCTTTGATCAGGTCTTTATCTTATCTAACGATGTCGTGCTTCATGTTGCAGATATTTTGGATACGTATGTCTATCGGGTTGGTTTGAGTTTGGGACGATTCTCGATTGCAACTGCCGCAGGCTTGTTTCAATCCTTGGCGGGTTTGCTGCTGCTCCTGTTTACCAACTGGCTGGCGCGCCGGTTCAGTGATCAAGGATTATGGTAAATGGGAAGATAGTTTGATACTGATAAGATGAGGGAGCTGGGATGTTATGGGAGATAAAAGCGCAGTACGTCCGAATGTTATCGTATTCTTTACCGATCAACAAAGATGGGATACCACAGGGGTGCATGGCAATCCACTGGGGCTTACCCCGAATTTCGACCGGATGGCGGTCGAAGGCACACACGTGTATCAGTCAATCACATGCCAGCCCGTCTGCGGCCCAGCTCGATCCTGCCTGCAAACCGGTAGGTATGCAACGTCTACAGGATGTTACCGTAATGGAATTCCGCTGCCCGCCGAAAGCAAGACGTTAGCCCACTATTTTCGTGATGCTGGATACCACACGGGTTATATTGGCAAATGGCATTTGGCTAGTACGGAACCTGTACTTGAGGAACAAAGGGGAGGCTACGAGCATTGGTTAGCCTCTAATGTGTTGGAATTCTCCTCCGATGCGTACGACACGGTCATGTACAATAACGAGAACGAAGCGGTTAACCTGCCAGGGTACCGAGCGGATGCTTTAACGGATGCAGCTATCCAATTTGTACATAAGGAGCAGAAGCGGAACCGGCAGCAGCAGACGGAAGATCCGTTTTTCCTATTCCTGTCTTATATTGAGCCTCATCACCAAAATCATCTAGACAATTACCCGGCTCCCATTGGGTATGAGGTATTTTTGCAAATAAGTGAATCCGAAGTAGGTCGAGCTATCCGGACGAATCGATGGAAATACAGCGTCCATGCACCAGACAAAAATGCCTGGCAGGATGCTGCCTCCGATGTATATGAAGAGCAGTTCTTATATGATCTTCATGCGGATCCGCACGAGCTTAGCAATCTAATCGGCGTGGAAAGTTACGCAACCATTACGGCTGAACTGAGAGAGCGACTTATTGCCCGCATCATTGAAGCAGGTGAAGAGGAGCCGGTGATACGGCCTGCAAAAGCCAGAAAGCTTGAGCAGAGAAGGATCTCCGTTGCGGAATTAAGAGTGCCGCTATAAATAAATGTAAAAAAAGAGGCTATTCATGTATATTTGTTTTGTTTCCGGAAATACTATGATTTATTGCGTGAAAAGCGGAAAAGAAAGAGAACCTGTTTACCGGATAATGTTCGCTTAGAAAAATGATATCCAAATTGGAACTATAAATTGAATGAAGTATTGGCTGCAGCATGGTTAAATTCTCCTTTCACATAAAACGCAACAAAAAAAGAAGCTAGGATCAATGATCCAGCTTCTTTTTTCTATGATTTACTTTTTAAGAAAATACTTTTCCAAGTCGTCAAGCAGTAAGTTAGCCGCTTTAATACCACCTGCTGTATTCCAGATGGCGTCGCTTACCTTTTGTACATTACCTTTTTTTGCGACATCCAAGTTTTTCCATAGTGGGTCATTTAGCCATTCCTGCTCAATTTTGTTGCCTTCGCCTTTATCATTTTCATAGGTAAAGTAGAAAAGCACATCGCCGTTCATATCCGGAATTCGTTCTTTTTGCACATCATCTGCGAACTTTTCTTGATCCTGTGATGCTGGACGCTGGAAGCCGAGCTTTTTCAATACAACGCCAGAGAACGTATCTTTCATATAAATCCGAACTTTACCTGGCATGAAACGAACGATGGACACTTTGGTATTAAGTTTGTCGCCAGCTTGTTGTTTGAAAGCTGTAATACGGTTCTCGAAATCACCGATGATTTTATCGCCTTCGGCCTTTTTATTCAAAGCCTCCGCATACACACGATAGTTAATTTGCCAGTCGCCCATAAGCTTTTCGGAAAATACGGTTGGCGCGATAGCGGACAGTTGCTGATATACCTTCTCTTGACGTAGTTTATTACCGATAATGAGATCTGGTTTCAGGGAAGCAATTAATTCCAAATTAGGCTGATTCTCGTCCCCTACGACGGTAACACCTTGCATATCAGCCTTAATATGATCATACCAGTCACCCGTACTTGTAAAAGATTTCACAGCGCCGATAGGTTTGATGCCTAGGCTAAGAACGGCCTCTGTTCCTTCGTTCGTCAGAACGACGACCTTCTTAGGTGTTCCTGTTATTTTCGTTTCACCCATTGCGTGTTTTACGGTGTATTCCGCGGAGCTGCTCGGTTGTGCTGAAGGTGAAGGCGAATGGCTTGCCGCTGCCTTATCTGTGGTTTGAGATGCTGTTTGTTGTCCGCAACCTGCAACAATGAGCACACATGTTGTGATAAGGATTAGCGCCATACTCCTGAAATTGCGGAACAGTTGTACATTTCTTCGTAACATTGATCTCTGTACCCCCCCTGAATATAATGAGAATGATTATCATTTTCGTGTCTAATTCTATTCATTTGGGGTCATTTTGTCAATGTACAATTCGTGAATTCGGCGCCGTCGTGAGAGTCTCGCTCCCGCCAAAGGTGTCCCATCCAACCG
>NZ_JBFTQB010000283.1:0-11870 GCF_056398785.1 Paenibacillus sp. 01T422
CTCTTCATCCGTCGGCGCAAAGCCAGCGAGCAGCAAGAGCTCGTCCTTGTCAGTGCGATTCAGCGCGTCAGCTAACGCGATCACCGTTTCCCTAGATGGATTGAAGCGGTTATTTTCTATGGAGTTAATAAACGAATAACTAACACCGGACCGCTCTCCAAGTTCTCTAAGGGTAAAATGGTTCTGTTTACGCAGCTGCCGGATTCGAAGGCCGAACTGGACCATATCTTTCATCGATTTCATCACCTGTTCCTTATTGTAAATGGTTTGAGGTACAAAAAACAAGAGGTTTTTTCGTTTTTCAAAACTTTTGTGTTGAAATTATAAACAAGATTAGCGTATGATTTGTTTATAATTTCAAAACGACAAATTTTGGGAGATGATGAGGATGTTGGAACAAGTATTGCACATAGATCACGATCAGGTGGACAAGCGGGCTACGCGTAAGAAGGTGGAGAGTTTACTCGAGACGGTTCGTTTGTACCAAACGCTCGGAGGCGTGCGCAGAGATAGCGGGAGGCCATATGCACAAAAAGTGGCGGAGGAATCTGCTGAATATAGTGTGACTTCTGCGTCAGAGGAACAGGTGGTGCTCTTACAGGCTGAGGTTGAGCAGGCGCTGTCGCGGCTGGACGAGCAAGAGGAGGAGATCATACGGAGACGTTATTTGCAGAAGGAGAAGATGTTGGATTACTTACTATGTTACGAGGTAAATATGAGCGAGCGTACCTATCGCAGGGTGAAGGCACGCGCGATGGAGAAGCTGGCCTACATGCTGCGGGCAGAGGTGGTCCGAACGCTTGGCTAGTGTGATTGTTTGTTGGCCGCTTGTTGGCAATGCACACGAATGGAGGCATGGTAAGATCGATGTGTAGACCAAGAAGGCGGTGATGCTGCTGAAGAAGATCGAAGTGATTAAACTCTTAAGGCCTCTAAGCATGGCTTATTGGGAGTAGATGAGGGGGAAGTGGTTGTTGTAAAGAAAAAAATGTTTTGAATTTCAAAACAAATAGATAGGAAAGAGGTGAGAGAATGAATGATTAACATGGCCAAACAATTGGCGCTGTTTTTACAAGCGAATGGTGAGGGAACACTTGGCACAGACCTATTCGTGGATAGCGAATCTCAGGAACCCGATGAGGCAGTTACACTTTGCCATGTCGGAGGCAGCGCCGAATTCAAGCTGGACGCACCGGGCAGTTGGCGCAAGCTGAGCCTGCTGGTCAGAAGCGCAAGCGCTGAGGGTGCGCAGGAGAGAATCTGGCGTCTCATTGGCCGGATGCTGGAGCCGGAGGAGGGCACCATTCAGGTGGACGGTGGACTATATACGGCGCAAATTACGTCGCTGCCAGCAGGACAAGCTTTAGATGCAGCAGGCAGATATGTTGTGAAAGCTGTCTTCCAGCTGAAGCAAATCAAGCCTGTCGTCGAATCGTGGTTGGAAGCTATCTCGCAATTTACGGAAAATGCACTTGGCGGGCAATGGCGTGTCTATCGCGGTTTCAACGGAACGTGCCGGCCAGCAGTCTCGTGGCAGTGCACGGGTTGGCATAGCGCAGCAGCCTCGCGAGGGGTGCAACAGCTGTCCAAGCAATTCGTTGGCCAGATAGCTGCTAGGTCGGCAAGTGAATACCAGCTGGCAGCGCAAGTGTTGATGCTTGGCTTAGCTGAGCAAGCCAAATTGCCGCTTGGTGGAGTAGGCGGTAGATGGTTAACGGTGCTCGACGCACAAGCTGCGATTCGCTCAGGCGATTTGTCTACAGGTGTGCTGACAGTGACTTTGACAGGTGCTGCTGGGGCTCCACAAGGCTCGACTCCGTTGATAGCTGGCGTGCACACAGAAACAAAAATTTAAGAATGAGGTGACTGATTTTGAGACAGAGCAAAACTCAAACAAGCAGTATTGGTGATGAAATCATGATGTATGACAAAGAAGAACTAATGGCGAATTCCAAGGAGCTTTTTGATTGTGCCCCGGAAGTACTCGTTGGTGCCTTGCAAGGGGATTCCGAAACGATGTTTTCGATCGCATACGTCAACCAAACAGTTCAAAACTTTTTACAAAGGAAGGTGCAGGTATAATGGCGGGTGGAACTTGGAGTGGAACGGATCGACCGGTATTACCGGGATTTTATATGAATTTTGAGGCGGCGGCGTTAAGTGCTATCTTGCCGGGGAGTCAAGGCGTTGTTGCTGTGCCGGTGAAAGCTCATTGGGGAGCCGTGAGGCAATTTGTTGAAATCACAAGTGAGCAGGGCATCTATGATGCTTTCGGTGGCGATCAAAGCGGCTCCGCAAAAAAGGATTTGAAGCTGCTTGAAGGCTCCGCTGTTCTGAAGATATTTACATTCGCTGGTAGTTCCGTTCAGGCCGCAGCGGATGCTCTAAATCAAGACAGTGGGAATGCGTGGCTGACAGCAACTGTTCTTGCCCCTGGCAATGGTACACTAGCTGCCGTCTCTGGGAGTGCGTTGACTGGCGGCAGTTCTGGTATCAGCGGGATTGCTCCAGCAGATTACCTGAATGCCTTGAGTGCATTGGAGACGCAGGAATTCCATGTGCTTGCGCTGGACGGAGTAACAGATGCGGGCATTCAGGCGTCGGTGGCTACTTGGACAAGTCGCTTACGTTCTGAGGGTAAGGGAATCGTAACTGTACTAGGAGGCACTACTGCTGATGATACGGCATCCGATGCAGCCAGTCGGGCTGCGGCACGCAGCGTTTTGTTTAATCATGAAGCGATTGTCAATGTGGGGACAGGAGCGATTCTCGCGGGTACGAGCTACAGCTCGGCGTGGGTATCTGCTTATGTAGCGGGGTTGATCGCGGGCCAAAAGCTGAGCGAATCAACGACCTATGCTGCAGCTCCGTTCAGTGATGTGACGCGGAGATGGACGCGCAGCGAACAGGAAAGTTCAGTGAAGAACGGAGTTTTCCTGCTGTATCATGACGGTCAGAAGGTGAAAGCGCTGCGTGGAATGAATTCACTCATTTCTTTGCGCCAAGGCCAAAATGCAGCTTGGAAGAAAATCCGTACGATTCGTGTAATGGACGCAATCAATCAAGATCTTCTGCGAACTGCGGAAGAGGGGTATATCGGAAAAGTAAATAACACAGAGGAAGGGCGTCTTGCTCTGGTGGAGTCGGCCAAGCAATATATGCAGACATTGGCACAAGCCGGCGTCATTGAAGCGACGAGCTTTGATGTATATCTGAATCCAGCTTATTACGGAGAAACCGCTGAGCTGACGCCAGAGCCTGATCAAGTATATATCAAATGGGATGCGCAGCTAACAGATGTGATGGAACAAATTTTTGGCACTTTTATCGTACATTAAGGGGGACTAATAATGAGTTTAGATGCGAGCAGAGTAATTTTAGGGACGTATGGTTCGGTATTTATCGGTGGCGTATGGCAAACCAATTTTAATCATTTGGAAGCGAATGTGGAGATGCAGAAGAAAGAGCTACAACTTGCGGGAGACCCATGGGTTCGGCATAAAAAGGGTGCTATGAAAGGCACCGGGACACTGAGTGGTTTCAAAGTTACGAGCGATATGATTGCCAGAGGATTTGATAAATTCAGTCTTGTATCCAAGTTGAATGATCCTGATGCTTATGGTTTCGAACGGATTACGCTAAACAACGTCATGCTGGACAAACTTCAGTTGGCAAATTGGACGGCAGGGGAGGAAGTGAGGGAAGAAGTAGCATTTACATTTGAAGGCTATACGCTTAACGACCCTATCAGGGCTATTTAACTAGTTGAAAAAGGAGGAATGACATGATGTTAACAGATGAACAAATTTTGCAAAAGCTGCTTGAGGCCGATCAACTCCCAGAGAAAAAGGTGACAATCGCCAGATTCGGTATCCCGATTATACTGCGCGGACTGACTGGCAAGCAGGTGTTTACGCTCCGCGAACGCTGCACCGAACGCGCCGACCGCCGAGGTGTACAAACCGATCGGCTTGACGAAGAGCAGTTCAACGTCGCTCTAATTTTCGCTGCCACCGTCTCCCCCAACTGGGGGGACGCTCGGCTGCTCGCGAAGTACCAAGCCAGCTCCGGTGAGGAAGTGATTAAGCGCATCTTGCTCGCAGGCGAGCTGTCTGCGCTTGGCGATGAAGTGCTGGATCTGAGCGGATTTAATACAACGCTAGATGAAGTAAAAAACTAATTACCTCCGGGGGGCTGCCGGCGATGCTCCACGCTCTATGGATGCGTCATCACCTGCGCCCCGGAGTATTCTGGACATTGCCTCGCGGAGAGCAGCAGTTCCTGCTAGCTAGCATGGAAGTAGAGCTGGAGCAAGAACATGCACTTGAGCGAGAGCGGGAACGCGCAAGGAGGTGAAGTGATGAGTGAAATGGTGACAGTTAATAATTTGGCCCGAGTAATGGCAGCACAAGAGCGATTGCGCAGTTTGGTGGACAGGACAGGGACGTCAACGCAGCGTCTGACGGGTTTATTTAACAAAGTGGCTGAGGCTGGAACAAAGCTGAGCCAGATTACGGCAAGACCTGCGATTGCAGGTCGAGATTATTTTTCTTTTGTCATAGACCGTATGCTGTTGCAGCTGGCGGACTTGGGACAAACGAAGGTCGATGTGAAGCTTATGGTCAACGATCAAATCATTCGAACGGCGAAGCAACTGCGGGAGTTGCTGCAAGGGCTTGGCGGCGAATTTTCCGGTAGTTTGGAAGGAAAGGCGAAAGCCTCGGCGTCAGCGTCAGCAACAGCGGCTGTTATCATTGCCGCCCCTCCCGAGAAGGGGCAGCTGGACAAGTGGCTTGACMGACTTCTAATCATGGCGGAGATTGTGAAATTGCTTGGTGAAGCCTTTAAGGCTTTTGGCGAGGGATTCAAAAGCTTCGCGCAAGGGCTCAAAATTTTAAAAGGATTGTTTGCCGGTAACGGAGGCAAGAAAGAGAAATGCAAGGATCCATGCAAAGATAATGGCGGGAAACGTACGAAATCCGATGCCGACTCGAAGACCAAATCCTAATCAGGTCCCAAGACGAAGAACAAGGCAGATGCGAGGTCGAAGAATAAGGCAGGAGCCAGGGCCAAAACACGGGCAGGTGTCCGAACCAATGCGAGTCCAGATAGAAGGAATAAATCGAGAGTTAGAACAAGAATCGGCGGACAAGACCTAGGTCGTCAGCTCGTTCAGGGAAGTGGAGAACAGCATCCGGCTGCGCCTAGAACGTCTAATCGGTTGGGCAAGTTTAGTCAAGCCTCCAAGCTGCTTAGAACGACAGGTAAAGTGCTTAAACCACTAGGAATCGGGCTGTCTGCACTGGACATTCTGACCTCTGACAATAAGGTAGGTGCAGCCATTCAGGCGGGTGCTGGTGTGGCAGGAGCTGCTCTGGGCGCATTTGCTGGCTCTATTGTTCCTGGTGCTGGTACAGCTGTTGGGGGGATTATCGGTGGCTGGCTGGGGGATAAAGCAGGAGAGTTGATCGTCAATAAATGGTTCTCGGGGAAAGAGAAAGAGCCACCGAAAGAGGCACGAACTGAGCTGCTGCCCGCAGGGCGTGAGACTGTTCTGATGTCATCTTCTGCAGCCAGTGTTGGCGTGAGTGAGGGCGTTAGTACGCACAATTACAACATTTCCGTAGACGGAATTACGGTTAATATGCCGCAGGAGAAAGTGGACATGGAGGAACTGGCGCTCACCATCGGTCACCAGATTGTTATGCAAATTGGAGCAGCTATTCAAAATCGTGCGGAGAACGGAGGCGGAGCATATGGTTACTAAAGAAATGAATTTTACATTGGAAGATCCGAATAGCGTGTCTCTGTGGTTTCCTGTGAATCCGTCCGAAGTTAATATTCGACGCGATAAGAGCTTTGAGACCATCTCCATAATCCGTGGCGGCGAGTTGGATGTTCCGCAGGGGGTAAAAGTGAAGGAGATTGCTTTCTCTTCCTTTTTTCCGGCGGTGTACGATGCCAGTTATTGCAAATATCAGCAGCTGCCTGATCCCCAAACGGCGATGAATCAACTTAATACATGGATGGAAGGGAGAGATCCGCTTCGGCTTATCATCACAGGCACAGATGTCAATGTACTTGTCATGCTGTCTGCTCACAATAGCAGCTTCAAGGGCGGTGAGCCTGGCGATGTGTATTTTGATCTCATTTTTCGTACATGGAAGGACTACAAAATTAGAACATTGGACGAGAGAAGCGGCAATTCGGCTGGACAGACGAGGCCTGATATTAAACCGGTGTCTGCTACCTATCAGGTTCAGTTGGGAGATTCTCTTTGGTCCATTGCGAAAATGAAGCTAGGCTCCGGCAGCCGCTGGCGTGACCTCTATGAAGGGAATCGCGCGGTTATCGGCGACGACCCCGATCTGATTTTACCTGGGCAGGAGTTGGTCATGCCGGGATGACTTATAACCGTTCAGATGGATCTTATGATATTTGGTTGGATGGGCAATATGCACTTAGAGATTTAATTTATGAGCTGACACTTGAAGAGGCGCTTGACGAAATTTCATACAGGGCACAGGCGACAATCGTCGTCACGTCAGATTTCCCGGGTATGAAACCTGGCCAAGATGTACGAGTCGTAGGCGTACCCTATGGTAGTTCGAAGCAGGAGGATTTGCTCCATCCTGCCGTTGTCTGGCAGTGTGAGAATAGTTATGAACGGGCGGATCGTCTGACAGTAACGATGTATGATCGTACCATTTATTTGGCTAAGTCGGAGGACGAATATGTGTTTCCCGCAGGAATGTCTGCAAGTGAGCGCATACGCCGTTATGCGACGGGGTGGAATATCCGTGTAGGGGATTTACCGGATACGAAAGTTAAGCTGGCGAAGTCAATTTATCGCGCAGAGACGATCTACAACATGATCATGAAAGATTTGAAAGAAACCGCTCGGAAGGGTGGACCCATGTACCGGCCAAGGATGACAGTAAATGGGCTTGAGCTAGTGGAAATCGGCGCTAACCCTGTTGTATGGTCGCTGGAGCCTAGTGAAAACGTGATGAGTATCATGCAAAAGCGAACATTGGAAGGTGCAGTAACCAAAGTGAAAGTACTAGGTACCAAAGACGCAGGAGATGAGGGTGCAGCCCAAGTTCTAGTTATAGAAGAAGGCGAGCACGCTGAACTGGGTACACTGCAAAAAATCGTGCAGGACAGCAGCTATCAATCCGTCAGCGAAGCAAAAGAAGCGGCGAAAGCCATGCTTTCGGGCATACAGGAAACAATCAGCGTAACATCGCTCGATATTAACACAATTCGTGCTGGTGATAAGGTCGATTTGGCTGGAAGCGGGATGGAATTGATCGCTATGACGGTCAGGCACGAGATCGGTGAACCCGGCAAAATGGTGCTGGAATTAGGCAGCCCTGAGTTGGTTAGAAGGAGGTTTTATATGAATGAATCCGTATAAAAAGCTGGCGGCTGCTTTGGACAATCGCATGTCTGTTCATGCAAGCTCGGCGGTAGCAGGTATGCCTGCTGAGCTGGGGACGATCACGGCGGGCGGGCTAAAGCTGGATAGTTTTAAACATGAGATATCCGATTATTATGTGGCAGATTGGATGACAAAGCTGCTCCTGCCAGATTTTACGATCAGCGGTACGGTTACGGGCTTGATTAGTGGCAGTACGCCGGTGACTGGACAAGGCACGTTTGCTTTTTCTGAATCAGAGGTCGACGATGTGCGGATTGCGTTTCAATCCGGTTTGAAGACGGGGGATCGTGTATTGGCCATACCTGTGCATGATGGGAATGATGCTGTAATTTTGTGCAAGGTGGTGAAATAGATGCCCAATTTATTTCCGCTTTCGGGTACAGAAAGTAGTGAGTTGCCATTGATAGGAGCAGGCACTAGAAGGGGAACGGTTGGATTTGGACGTAGTCCACAGTTCGATTATGCCCTTGGGGAGTTCGTGTTAACGCAGACAGGTAAAATAGCTCAGTGCAGCGATTCGGAGGCGTGGTTGCAGTGGTGTCAGAAAGCTCTGCTCACCCAGCGTTATACCTATCTGGCGTATTCACGGGCTTACGGCCAGGAATTCGACGATTTGATAGCTAGGCAATTGTCCAAGTCAGCCAATGAAATGGAAATCGCCCGTATTACAAAGGAGACTCTTATGGTTGATCCGCGTACGGCGAGTGTTGGTTATTTTACATGGACGTGGGACCAAAGTGAGTGTTCGTTTCAATGCCAGATCACGAATGTGCGAGGCGATAAGAAAAATATTCAGGGAAGTGTGGTGATCAGTTAACATGACCGTTTTACCAAATTATTTGTCCGAACAAACAGAGGAGGCAATTCGTGGCCGTATGCTGGGAAGCTTACCTTCCGATTTGGACAAGTCCGAGGGTTCGTATATGTGGGATGCATTGGCTCCGGTTTCCATCGAGCTTGCGTTGGCTGCAATCCAGTCGCAAGAAGTTTTACGACGAGGTTTTGCCGGAACGACTTATGGTCCGTATCTGGACCTGCGTTGTGCGGAGCATGGAGTAACTCGCAAGGCTGTGGTGAAGGCTACCGGTACAGTGCGTTTTACGGGTTCACTCGGTACGGTGGTTCCTCAAGGCACTCGTATCGGCACATTGGCTGATGCCGTGCAGGGGACGGCTTCCTTGCTTTTTGAAACAGTAGACACCGCTGTTATCGATAGCTCGGGCAGCGTGACATTGGGCGCTCAGGCCGTATTAGGAGGTTTAGGCAGCAATGTACCGAGCGAATCAATCGTCCTCGTTGTAGCGCCACTTGCTGGAATCATAGGCGTGACGAATGTTACTCCGATGGTGGGCGGTGAAGATACAGAGAGCGATAGTTCGCTGCTGAACCGTTACTATGCTAAGGTGCGCTCCCCGGGTACAAGTGGAAATCGCGCTGATTATCTTAATTGGGCGCTCGATATTACCGGCGTTGGTGCTGCTCCTCAATCAGGTGAAGCAAGATTTCGCCGTGGCTGTTCGCAGCTATTTATCCGAACTGGCGTTCTCAGCAGATCCAACCGTACGTTATGTGCGTATCGGTGCACTGCTTCTTGATACGCAGGGAGTGCAAGATTACAGTAACTTGCAGGTGAATGGTATGAGTGCGAATGTTGTGGTAGGCGCCGGTCGTGTTGCCGTCCTGGGGGAGGTGACGCTCACATGAGTTTCGTCACTTCCCTAGGCGGAAGGCGTATGAAGGGCTACTTGCCCGACTATTACGAAACCTCGCGCGTCATGGACTCCATCCTGCAAGCGCAGGGCGTGGAGCTGGATCTCTTGCGTGTCTCCCTGGAGGAGACACTGCAGCAGTTCTTTGTCAGCTCCGCAACATGGGGGCTGGATGCTTGGGAGGCTGAGCTCGGCATCGCGACGGTGCCGGACAAGCCTGACGATCAGCGCCGGGCGGTGATCCATGCGAAGCTGCGCGGTGTCGGCACCGTCACCGTCGAGCTACTGCATAGCGTGGCTGGCGCGTATGAGCGCGGAGCCGTCGAGGTCACGCAGCAGCCGGCTTTGTATCAGTTCACCGTGCGTTTCGTCGACACGTTGGGAACGCCGCCGAACTTGGATGACCTGCAGGCGGCTATTGAGGAGATCAAGCCGGCTCATCTGCAGGTGGTTTACCAGTACAAATACTTTTTGCTCAATCAGCTTCACCAAACGATGACGATTAAGGACATGCAAACGAGGAAAATGACCGACTTCGCGCCATTTATTCCCGTTTCATAAGAAGGGAGCAAGCCTATGCCAAGCACGACTACGAATTTAGGACTTTATAAGAAAAATCCGTCTACGGACGGGAATGATACCTTTGATATCACAACCATGCTGAATGATAACTGGGATAGACTCGATGCTCAGCTGGGTGCACAGATTGCCGATGCGGCTCCGACTACCGTGAATTTGGTGAATGGCCTGCAGGTGGTTGATGTGCCTCAGACGGCACCGTTGGAGAATTTGCGGATAAC
Organism: Paenibacillus sp. 01T422; assembly: GCF_056398785.1. Lineage (NCBI taxonomy): Bacteria > Bacillati > Bacillota > Bacilli > Caryophanales > Paenibacillaceae > Paenibacillus > Paenibacillus sp. 01T422. Next base: position 9,954 of record NZ_JBFTQB010000283.1, read on the forward strand.
GGGGCGGACGCTCGTTAATTTGTTGGGGCGGGATGGGAATTGTGAGGATGTGGGGAAGTGGAGTGTATTCCAATCCACACAAACTCTTAATACCGCAAACAATAAATATGGGAACAATTCTATTAAAGTAACTGCAACGTCTGCTAATTATGCTGCGACCTGCAGAAATAACATAAGTTTACCTAGTGGTAATAAATATCTTGTACTGGCCGAGTTTAATGTGGGAACAGCGCCATATGCTGCTATAGAAGTTACTCCCGCAATAGGTGTATCCAATGGCATAACGACTACGACAGGGTTTGGCCTAGCATATAAGAAATTTATTTCAACTGGGTTAGTGGGCATTAATCTATACACGATCGCTACAGCTGCGGGGCAGTTCTTTTATGTGGATGGTGTACGGCTTTATGCATTATCAGATGCAGAGTATTCTGCTATTGATGGTATGACAGCAGCACAAATTGCTGCTAAATACCCTTATGTTGACGATGTTAAACATATTAATGCACCTTATGTAATTAAGTATGAGGAGAATCTGTTGCCGCCGTTTAATGAGTGGACTTCAACAAACGGGGCTATTCCGATTATATCTCCGTATAATTCGTCCATTGTTAAATTTAATTCCTCATCAGTAGAACAAATAGTAAGTGTTCCTATTCTTAGTGGGCAAACATACACATTTTCAGCACCCGTAACTATTTCAAACATAGGCGGCACGATTGATGTAGGTGCTTATTATAATCTGACTGCTATGGATTCAAACGGAGTTTCGCTAGGAGATATGAATACCGCTCCATATGCGACGACTAACGGAACTACTACTTTAAGAAAAACTTTTACTACTCCCATTGGAACAGCTTCACTAAGAGTTGTATTGGGGGTCACGACTGCTACTGGAAAATTTACTTTGGATTCACCACGTCTAAACATCGGAACTGCTGACAAAGGTTTTAAACCACGCAATGACGATATGCTAGCATTCCCTAACGTTCGACTCGCTGCCAGCGCGGATGGCTCAGTGTTTGACACGTTGCTTAATCGCGATGGGAAGTATTTCGTCGAGAAGCGATTCAGGGACGTAGTCCTTGATGGGAGTTTGGCATGGTTACCTGATTCCGATTACACGGGATTTAAACGTGTAAAAATCCCTCTTACAGGTGGATCGAATCCTTCCGCTTTTACGCAGTTTTTAACTAAGTACGATGGCAAAATAGTAAAATGGGAATCATTGGTCAACTCCGCGACAGACGTATTTGCCTATGACACGGATAATAATTTTGTTTACATTACTATAGCCGACACGGACAGCGGCTGGGGAGAAACGTACATACCTACAACACAAGAGATACAGGCGTATTTCTATGGGTGGTATATGAGTAATAGCACAGCAAGTTCGATTACACCGTATAACGGAACTGGTTCAAAAACATGGTGGCCTAGAGGTACTAACGGTTTTCCAGTTCAGGGTGCTAATGTTTATTCTGCAACGTTGCCGACAACCCAAGCGGTTAATTTCCCGACTTACAACCTCACCTACCAACTAGCAACGCCAACATTTGAAGAAATCCAAGTAGATGGCAGCATGTCACTTCATAAAGGACTTAATCAGATTGAAGTAGGGCAGGGGGTTGTTGTACGGGAGAAGGCGAATGTTTTTATAGGCGGGTTAAAAAACTATATAAACGCCCAAAACACGGCATCTTTGTATTGGCTTAGTAAGTACACCACAAAAATTTTAGGAGTTTATAAAAATGGTAAACTAGATTCCCATTGGTCAATTCAGCAAAATACCTTTAATGGAAGAGTGTACGCATACGGCGCTATAGAACCTTCTAACTTCGACCCTACAGCAACCTATGAAGCATCTTATATCGGACTAGACCAACACTTATTTTCTGCGCCAGTGCAAGCTGTAAC
>NZ_JBFTQB010000284.1:0-6838 GCF_056398785.1 Paenibacillus sp. 01T422
GAATGGTTTATACGGGAGGAGCATTAGTGGAGATCATGCTGCTGCTATTGCTCCAACATCGTTTTAAATCGAAGATGCGTGTCTGGCAGATGCTGCTGCTCGGAATAATTCTCGTATACATTACATTAGGTCCTTTGGTAGGAGCGATCACGGAATTCGGTCCTCAAGAAGCTGCCAAGCAGATGGTATCCCCGTATGAGCAATGGCGGCTTGTCAAAATAGGTTCGTATATCGAGCATCTCGATTTCTTGTCTGTTTATCAATGGTTGGCCGGAGCAACGATTCGAATTAGTCTTTCTCTTTATTTATTATCGGAATTAATTCCATTTAAAAAGACAGAAATGCGGCGTTGGTTTATTCTGTTATTAACGCTTTGCATCTTTATATTTTCAATGATTGTAACACATCAAAATTCGTTCTATTTATGGATGTATAAAATTTATTTTCCTGTAACTTTGATTTTCACTCTAATCGTAACAATTGTTTTAGCCGTTATAGCATGGATGGCCAAACCCACCAAGGAGTGAACAGCATGAGCGTTAGCGATACTCAATCTAGAGATGTAACGAAAGAGCAGATGCTTCGGCAACTATTCGCAAACTGTTCTGACGTGCAAATTCAGACCTACTTATTTGGTGAGGATGACCCGTCATCCACGATTATGATGATCTATGCAGAAGGTTTATGTGATGCCGTTCAACTGGGGAAAATTGTCCTGCCGGAGTTGAATAAAGTTTATAAAGAAAATGGCTTCGAATATTTGCAAAACGGATATGTGCTCGGCTCTTTACCGCTCATTTCCTTTGATGGAGAGGCTACTGAGCAAGAGATGACAGATTGCGTCTTTCAAGGGGATCTTCTGCTTGTTTTCGTAGCTTCGGATGTGATGTATAAGCTTAATATTTGCAACCGTCCTAAGCGGGCACCTGATGAATCAAGTGTCGAGATTTCTATCAAAGGGCCGAAAGATGGATTTGTGGAAGAGTTTTCGACGAATATTGCCCTGATTCGCAAACGGATTCGAAGCAATTCCTTATGCTGTGAAACGTTCATTCTCGGAAGAAGAACAAGAACGAAGATCGGACTTATGTATATTAAGGATATTCTAGCACCTAATATTTTAGAGGAAGTTCGTTCTCGCTTAAATAAAGTTGATGTCGATGGCATTTATAGTATCAGCCAGGTGGAGGAAGCACTTACCGATAAAAAATTTGCGTTATTTCCTATAACGGACTTCACGGGCAGGCCTGATTATGCAGTTAACTGCTTGTTGTCCGGGCGATTTATTCTTATTATCGACGGCAACCCTTTGATCTTAATTGCACCGGGGACGTTTTCGTTGATTATGAAATCCCCGGAGGATATTCATTTCAGTTTTCAATACGTAGCTTTTGCACGCCTGATCCGTTTTTTAAGTTTCTGGATGTCGATTCTCTTGCCTGGATTTTGGGTGGCCCTTACTGCGTTTCACCAAGATCAAATTCCATTTCGGCTCATGGCGACAATATCGGTAGCGAGAAGCGGTTTACCTTTATCTGCGCAAATGGAAATGTTTACATTACTGTTCCTCCTGGAGGTTTTTCGAGAGGCCGGAGTACGATTGCCTAGCTCCATTGGACAAACACTAACGGTCATCGGTGGGTTAGTCATTGGTGATGCTTCCATACGTGCAGGCTTGGTTTCGCCATCGGTGGTGGTGGTTGGGGCAATTACCGCAATCATGGGAGCTACACTTGTTAATCAGACCTTGGGCACTGTCGTAAGTGTGATCAGGTTGATTATTTTTCTAGCGTCAGCGGTCATAGGGATGTATGGACTCATTTTGGGAATGGTTTTGTTGGTAATTCACATGTCCAGGATCAAATCGTTCGGGATCCCTTTTTTATCCCCGTTATCCCCGCCTAATTACAAAGATCTATTTAAGAGCTTTTTAAGGCTCCCATGGGCTAAAATGCGTTTTCGTCCGCAAGAACTGCACACGATCGATTCAGACCATAAAGGGAAAGATCCCGAATGAGGAAATTCGCTCTTTTTTTTATCGTCCTAACCTTTCTAATTCTCCAAACGGGTTGTTGGAATTCCAAAGATATTCAAACCATGGCCTATGTAACAGCGATCGGATTGGATTACGAAGATGGAAAATATGTCACCTATGTACAGGTGCTCAATTTTGCCAATGTGTCCAAAACCGAATCATCACAGCTAGGGAAGAATATCCCCATATGGATTGGGAAAGGAAAAGGGGAAACGGTGACTGAAACGTTTAACGCGATTTATGCGACTTCCCAACTAAGAGTTTATTGGGGACATGTGAAGTCCATCGTGTGCACGGAAAGATTTTTAAAGAACGGTAAAAGAGTTAAAGAAGCTTACGATATGATAAACCGCTATCGGGAAATCCGTTATAACGTTTTGCTGTATGGAACAAAAGAGTCGTTAAACGATTTATTTCAGCAGAAGTCGATTCTGAATCTATCTCCGACAGAATCCTTACTGGACAATCCGTCACAAATCTATTCTCAGCGCTCGTATATTACGCCGCATTACGGTTTCAAGATTATTTCAGAGATAAATGAACCAGGGCAATCGGCCATGCTTCCTTCGATCGCTCTTGACAAGGGAGAATGGACCGAAGATAAACAGCCCAGATCGATGTTTAGAATCGATGGGGCGTTTTATTTAAAAGGCAGCCAATCCCTAGGGTGGATGTCCGAAAAAGAGTTAGAAGGTTTTCGATGGCTTCAAGAAAAGCTGTCGCGTTCCCCGATCAACATTCCGGACACGAAGAAGCCTGTCGCGGCAATGGTTATGATTGAGCCGAAATCGCGTATTCTGCCTACTATTCGAAATGGAAGGGTGTACTATACGATTAAATTGAAAATAAATGCCTATGCGGATGAAATGGTTGAGGATATTTCCCCACAAGACATGCGGAAACTTGCGGAGCAAGTAATTGAAGATCAGCTCAGAAAAACATATGAGATAGGGCTTAGCAAAAAAATAGATGTGCTGCAATTGGGCGAGCGGCTTTACAGGAACTTCCCAAAAAAATGGCATGAACTCAACCAGCGTAACGATTTCAATTTGGATGCCGACTCCCTTGATAAAGTGGAGGTTAAGGTTAAACTGCAGCACACCGGCAAGTATAAGGCGAGAGCGCGTTAACGCGTTTGGGCCGGGGGGTAATTGCCGGGGATTTGTTTGTGGGTCGAAATCGAAATCAGCCCCACAAACATAGAAAGACAAACCCCCTGGCCATTATTTGTGATACATGTTCACAAAACCCGTATTTTATACATATGTCTACCCATGTCGGAATCGGTGTTTCCGGATCGCCTTGATAAGCCAATTCACGATCACCATGAATGGCATGGTAGCCGCGCCGCTGCAATTCGTTGCAGACCGTAGTTTTGCCAGCGCCGGAAACGCCTCCAATCAGATAATTCCTAATACCCAAGGTTAGACCCTCCATTCAAGTGGATAAGCACATTTTAGATGTTTCTATCTGACGCTAAACTCCCGTTAGGTGAACGAAAGGCTGCCGCACATTGCCGGCAGGCTTGTTCTTGTTGAATGTTCAACTATTGTTACCGGTTAGCTAAGTGCTGTGGTACATAAATACGGTCATTATCGGTATCAATTACAAAATCTGGCCTAACCCCTTTCCAGTGTGAAGAAGAAAGACGCTCAAATTGAAATATCCTACAAAAGATATCTGTGAATTCATTTATGTTAGTATGTCCCCCCCTTTATAACGTCTGAATTATATAGCACATTCAAAATAATACGCACTTAAATTCAATGAAGCGAGCAAACACAAGGGTTTGCTCGCTTTTTCTTATAAAATCGATTTACAAATTAAGTTTTGAAGTGTTGTTTTGGTGTGAATAACCTGAATTACAAATAAACTTTGAAGTACGTTTTACAACCTTTGTTAGAGATCCCTCAGTAATCAAAAGTTCACCATTGGGATAAACGAAGTTCAGAAACTTCCAGATAATAGCAGAAGCCTCAGCACGAGTCGTCTCTCTTTTCGGAACAAAACTACCTTTGTTGGTTCCCTCTTACTCTATGATTATTTATTCACAAACAACAACAAAACAAAATGGATTTTGAGTTTCATCTTTAGTCCCACAGTTTACAATTGGACGGTCGGGAAAAGTTTAAGTAAGTAGGCGTTACTATGAACTTCTAAACATTATCCTACATCGCACCGTATTATCTTTCCCAAATCCCGGTCATATCACTGATTTGCAATGAAATCAGTTTAACAAACCCGCCGACTGCATACAGTTCAAGTCCTTGACTTCCTTGATCAGGAAAAATCAAATCTGTGATTACGGCACTACCATCATTCCCGAACAGCTCCATGTTCGACCCATCCACATAAATAGTTACTTGAATCCGTTTATGTTCTGGCTTCAGAGTCACGGTGTGTTTAGCTGCGAAATCCGGATGGAAATCCGCCGATCCGGCATTTGTTCGATCAAGGAACAGAAATTCATTCTCGACATCGTAACCAATGATGGTTTCCTGACTTGAAGACTTGCGAAGCTTGAAACCGAATTCTAACGCGGTACCTATTTCGAATTCAGCAATGATTTCCGCTTTAAGGGCAGTAACTTCGGATAAAAGGTTATCTCCTGGTTTAATAACCAGGTCTGTCAGGGATGAAATTGGATTCCGCAATTTGCTCAACTCCCTCACCGGCTTCTGAATCAAGCGAAGTCCTCCCAGATAAGTTTTGAGTTGAATCTCTCGTGGAAGTGACATATTTCCGCGCCATTCCAAAGATGGCAATTTATTAGCATAACGCCAATTGTTCATCCAACCGATCCATATTACTCTCCCATCCTCATTCGGAATCCCATTCCAGGTGACCGCTGCATAAAAGTCTGATCCGAAATCAATCCATTGGATATCGTGAATGGACTCGATTGTTTTATCTGGTATGAACGATTGACCGTCGAAGTGACCTATAAAATACATCATACCGGAACCGCCTGCGGGAGGCTGCGGATCGCACGTATTTTCCCCGTTTAGGTCTCCGACGCTCAGAGATAAAACCCATTTTTTGTTGTTTGGATCATTATCCACAGGAACCTGGAAGATGTCGGGACATTCGAATACGCCACGATGCACAAAAGGTACCGTGGATCCGAACTCGCTTGCAAAGTTCCACGCTTTAAGATCCTCTGAAGTGTAGAACTCTATGCGATCTCTTGCAGCCAACGCCATAATCCACCTGGAGGATTCTTCATGCCAAAATACTTTAGGATCCCGAAAATCAGCTGTTTCACTGGTTGGAAACAGAACAGGGTTTCCCTCAAACCTCAGCCATGTCCGTCCTCGATCTCTGCTATAAGAGATACTTTGAACTTGCGGTTTGTTAGGCTGAGCTTGATTCCCTTCGTTCGTGTAAATAGCAACAAGACCGGAACCTTCCTCATTAAAGAAGCCACTGGTGTTGTTTATATCCGCCACTGCGCTTCCCGAGAAGATCGTTCCGTCCATGTCAGGCGCAATGGCTGGCGGGAGTTCCTCCCAATGGATCAAATCCTTGCTTACTGCATGGCCCCAATGCATGCGTGGGAAATCAGGACTGGTGGAATTAACCGTATATTGATAGAAAAGGTGGTACTCGCCTTCGTAGTAGACCAAGCCGTTAGGATCATTCATCCAGTTCTTCGCTGGTGAATAGTGGAACTGAGGTCTGTATTTTTCATCATAGGAACCTATGTGAGCATACTTTATGAATTTGTTCTCTTCAGAAATGTACATAGAACTTCACTCCTTTGTAATCAAAACTCTATTTTTCAGGCCTATTTCCATCTCGTACTAACGTGTGAATTTCCTCTAGCGTACCCAGAGACGGAATGGCACCCTTCCGAGTTGTCGCTAGAGCACCTGCCGCATTTGCAAACCGCAGTGCCTCTCTCAACTCCTCTTCCTCCCAATCCTGCAGGGCCTTCTCTGTCTCCAAAACTCCATATTGTATAGCCCCCAAGAACGCATCCCCTGCTCCAGTCGTATCCACTGTCTGAACAGAGTAACTATCCACCTTCCCCCACCAATCCTTCATCTGGTAAAAAGAACCAGCACCTCCTGCTGTGACCAATAGCAAGGTAAGCCCATACTGTTTAACTAGATGTCTTGCTGCCTTCTCTAGATCCTGCTCATCAGTCAAGAAAAAGAGTTCTTCTTCGGAAACCTTCACGACATCTGCGAGGCTTAGACCTAGGTGGATTACTTCTAATGCGTGCTCTTCATCTCTCCATAATGTAGGACGCCAATTCGGGTCATACGTAATAAGTGCTCCAAGCTCCTTTGCAACCTGAACAGTACTTATAGTCGCTGTGTACGCAGGCTCCGACGTCATAGAAATCGAACCAAAGTGAAATATCCGTGTATCAGTGAGCATTGTAAGATTTACCTCATCTGCTCTCAACAGCTGGTCCGCACCTGGTGTTCTAGCAAAATGGAATGATCGATCTCCCTCTGAATCCAGCTGAACGAAAGCCATCGTCGTATGAGCTTCATTTGTCGTAACTAACCCTTGATCCGACACACCGACGGAAAGTAAAGCTTCGCGCAAATACACTCCAAACGGGTCGTTACCCACCTTTCCGATGAAACCCGTTTTCTTGCCGAGCTTCGCCAAGGCCGCTACCACATTCACCGGTGCTCCACCTGGATTACGTTCAAATAAAGGCTGTCCCGCTTCGGAACGACCATACGGAGTGAAATCAATTAAGTATTCCCCAAGCGCAACTACATCGTAGTTCATGCCATACGCCCCCATTTATTTTTGTAGGTAAATCCTAACTGTGTCTTATCC
>NZ_JBFTQB010000285.1:0-6833 GCF_056398785.1 Paenibacillus sp. 01T422
GGGTTGGGTTGGGTTGGGTTGGGTTGGGTTGGATTGGATTGGGTTGGGTTGGGGTCGGGGTTCCGCGGTCGACGGGGGTTGGGTTGGGTTGGGTTGGGTTGGGTTGGATTGGATTGGGTTGGGTTGGGGTCGGGGTTCCGCGGTCGACGGTCCGCGGTCGGCAGTCCTCGTTCGGCGGTCGGGGTTGCCGGTTGAAACCCGCTCTCTAATGCAGCATAAGTCGATCTTATGTTACACTAATATGAGAAATCATCGCGAACGTTAGGAGAAATTGACGAATGAAACTAGTATCGTGGAATGTGAATGGACTGCGCGCATGCGTGAATAAAGGCTTCGTAGATTACGTCAAGGAGACGGATGCCGATATCGTCTGTGTACAGGAGACGAAGCTCCAAGAGGGACAAATCGCCCTCGAACTTGGCGAGGACTACAAGCAATACTGGAACTACGCCGTCAAAAAAGGCTACTCCGGCACAGCCGTTTTCACCAAGCTCGAGCCACTTTCCGTGCGCTATGGCATGGAGGAGGACGAAGAGCCCGAGGGCAGGATTATCACACTCGAGTTCGAAGACTTTTACCTAGTGACGGTGTACACACCGAACGCAAAGCGTGATCTCTCCAGGCTGGACTACCGCCTGGAATGGGAGGATCGCTTCCGCAGCTATCTCGCGCAGCTGGATGCGCAGAAGCCGGTTATCGCCTGCGGCGATCTCAACGTCGCCCATCAGGAGATCGACCTGAAGAACGCCAAGGGCAACCACAACAACTCCGGCTTCACTCTAGAGGAGCGCGGGAAAATGACTGAGCTGCTGGAGGCCGGTTTCATCGACACCTTCCGGCATCTCTATCCGGACCGGACCGACGTATACAGCTGGTGGTCCAATATGCCCGGCGTGCGAGCACGGAATGTCGGATGGCGGATCGMCTATTTCATCGCTTCTGCGAGGCTGAGTGCAAGCATTGTCGCCGCCGACATCGACTGCCAGACATTGGGCAGCGACCATTGCCCTGTTCGTTTGGAAGTGACCTTTTAGCCAGCCACAAAGTTAAACACCAAAAGCGCTCTCTCACTATCCAGTGGGAGAACGCTTTTTTACCTACTAATAATCATATGTCATATTTCGCCGTCGACGCACGAAGGTTAGGATGCATCTGTACATATAAAATAGCAGCACAAACATCTCAAGACCCCAAATGATACAAGTCGACGTCTCACTCACTTCAATTTGCAAATAGTTAAAGTCCGCAAACTGCTTGCGCACGAATTGGTCCGCCACCATCTGAGCCACATGATCCACGATTGGCACGAAATCCTTGCCATACCCCTGCTCCATCAGATAGTCCTGAACTTCAAGCTTGAGCATATCCACCYCACTCCACGAGAAGGCATGCACCCATTTCATAGTGCCATCCGAAGCCGGACTAAAGCTGACGATGAAATCATTTTTGTTCCCGTTCTTCCATTTGTCTTGGAGAGCATAGCCATAAGCTTGCGGCAAATCCGTCCCCATATTCACAAAAATCAGATTGACCTGCTTCCACGACTTCGTCTCTCCGGGATGATCCGGGTCGGGCACTGCTTTGTTCAGCTCGGTATTCCATGCCGCCAACGCCGCCAGAGCTCTCTGCCTGTTCGGCACATTGCCCACAATTCTATCGACGTGAAGCACCTCCGAGACGAAACTCGGATATTCCGGCAGCTCGGGATAATCCTTCAGATCAATGTCGCTATGTTTAAAAAGGCTATAAGAACCTCTCACCTTATTCACATACAGATGCACGGAGGCTGAAGGTGTCCCTGGCGGAAAATATTTGGCCAACTCTGCTGCCGTATTCGGGGACCTGTCCGAGAATCTAGTCCTTCCGTCCATGGACCTGCTCACTTCAAACCACCCATTGTCTGAGGTTTTGAGTTTGTTTACTGCCTCGTGGTGCTCGTAGTGCCCTGGATCTTTGGTACAACTCTTGTGACCTCTACTGTCCGTGGAGCATTCTTCGCTGCCTGCGATCCACTCGTCCCACTCCTCTTTGTGCTCCACGTCCGTAACGGCTCCTGACCAGACCTCTGTATCGACCGTCCTCAGAAAAAAATCACTGGCTACTACGCCCGCGAATAGGAGGGCGGCGAGTACCGATGTCAGCACATATCGCCACCATTTGCGGCCCGTTACAAGTTCAATGGCAAAACCAACAATCAGAACGAGAAATAACGCTGCCCAATACGCCATCTGCTACCTCAGCTTCACTTCGTTATCTTTGCCTGTTTGATACGCATCGCTCGTGCGGTCCGAAGTAATGATAAATTTCTCCGCATCCATAGTTTGGAAATGGAAAATAGCGTTCATCAGCACGTGCTTCCTAATATGCGTGTTGTACTCGCGAACCTGATCGGCAATTTTCTTTTGATTCCGATCAAACTCGGTGCGTGCCGAAGAAATTTCATTTTGCAGCTTCGTATACAAATCTTTGCTCATTTGCGGATTCTGCTCCTGTACCACTTTGAACAGCACCTGCGTATCCGTGTAACGGCCTGCAATGAGGTCGGTATATACTTTTTTGATATCATCAGCCTGCATGTCGGTTACCTGGGCCATTTCTTTGAATCTTTTCCACATGTTATCGTAGTTTGACTTATTCGCGACGTGCTGCGACTTGATCTGCTCATCCAGCGCAATCGCCGTCCCCCGTTGCCCCCATACAACAGCTGCTGTGATGATCGCAATTAACACCAGCAAGCCAATAAAACCAAGACAACCCACTACGAAAATCCCACTCTTGTTCTTCATCCACAAACCCCTCTGCATATAATTTCCATCTGATTCCCTTATTCTAGCATATTGGGGCGACAAAATAGGTCAAGATTTCACAAAATTTATGGGTCGCAGATAGAATTATGCACAGAAGTTAGGATGAGGCTCTAGTTTTGCGTGAGAGAGTATGGCAGTTGCAAGAGCGCCGGGATATGTTCAGGAAAAGCTGTGATTTGTACATGAAGGTTATACAGGCCTATTTTAAAATGAAGTCTATCATTCTCCAGGGTGTATGGGATATTTTTACTGTCTAAATTATTGCTAATTCTGCTTACTTCCTGAGCACTTGGCACTCCAAACGTAACGTTCATAGCAGGCCGCAGAGCAGTCATGGCAATAGGAATCCATTTTCTCTTTTTCGAAACAACAACGGCATGCGCGGTTCCCCCGATGGCAAAAGTAAAATTGTCCACAACTTTATCCAGCTTAAAGTCAAATAGATCCACAAGCAGCTCTCTGAATGCAATCACGTCATCTACCGGAAATCCGATTTCTCTCAGATACAGTATCTTGAGATAACCGCTTGGAGGAAGTACTCCTTCTTGCACATAGGTATGCGCAATAATCTCCAACAAATTACCGTCTCCGTCCCGAAAATAAACATTTTTGCCTGTTTCAAACTCCTCTACCCATCTGCCGTCAGGCCAATGTAGAAGCGTTACCCCAGCCTTTTGGAGAAAGTTCACTATCTCATCAAATGCTGTGAGCGGAACCTCAAAGGCAAAATGAGCGGGATGTAATGGCTGGTCAGCCTCTTTAAAAACCAAAGTACAATGGTCCGAAGGTTGCACGTGTATTTCATCCGCAGACTCATAACTGACCGGAAATTGCAGCTGGTTGGCATAAAATTGTTTCACGCCCTGAATGGATACGGTGTTCAGTTCTAATTTAGCAAAATGTGTGATCATGGTCGGGACTCCCCTCTTGCTGATATACGATGAATTATGCTCCACAGCATGATAGATATCAATATGCAAGCTGAAGCGGACGAATAGGGCAAGAACCGGCAAGGGAACAGTAAGACTGACGAAGCAAGATCGGCTCATTTGTTGACAGCAGACATGTTCTTATTTAAAATGTTATAGACAGATCTGTCTCATTCTAAATTTTTCTTTTAAAATATAAACATATTTTCGGGCAGGTGAAGCGCAAATGGAAAAGAAGGAAACCGCGAAGGAACGCATTTTACGAGTGGCTGATGAGTTGTTTTATCAAGAAGGTGTGCGTGCGGTCGGCATTGACCGAATCATTCATGAATCAGGTGTAGCCAAGGCCAGCTTCTATCGAAGTTTCACGACCAAGGATGCTCTGGTAGCTGCGTACCTGGAGCAGCGTCGCCTCCGATTCCTGGAAGATGTCGAACATGCACGGAAGGAGCATCCGGAGTCCAGTCTCGATCAGCTACGTTATCTGATGGAGTATATAGCTGAACGTTTGAAGCGTGCTACCTATCGGGGATGCCCTTTCATGAATACGATTGTGGAGTTCCCTGAAACCGAGCACCCTAATCATGTTAAAGCACTGCAGAGCAGAAACGACATCTGGGACGAAGTGACCCTATTGGCCCAAGAGGCAAGGCTCCTCAATTCCCGTGAACTCTCCGAACAGCTTCGTATGTTATGGAGCGGCGCGGTCATGGTCGCTTATGTGAACAAGTCCGAATTCAAGCCTGAATTGTTCTCTGTCGCAGCCAAAGCACTAATCGACAGCCATTCCGTCGCGGCAATATGATAGGGCAGAAAGGCCAAGCCAAAATAGATTTGTAAGCCCGCACCGCACAAGTCACGCGTGCTCTTATTCTTCCCCGGTCGCCATCGGGTTATCTTCCCAACTGATCCAGTCGCTCCAGCTGCAGAATTGGCTTCGACAGCCGTCACGTGAACAGTCCGCCTAGACGATCATCGGCTGGAGGAGGGTAGCCCAAATGCCTTGCCATTGATACGATTTGACCTTTGTGATGGAATTCATGTGTCGCAACATGAGTGATTAGAAATAAAGGAGTTGCTGTCTTCGGGTAACCCTCCCAGCTTTCGTCTTGTTCGATAGGTTCACATAAACGATCGCAGTATTCGTTTAAGTACCGTTGTACGAGTTCATCCACTACCGCAAATCTTTCACGAACGTACTTCACATCAGCGCCTTCAATCTCGTGTAGGGGAATATCACTATACTCATTTATCCTCCTAAACGCGAAAGCTTCCAACCAGAACCTGTATGAGTCAACGACATGAATATGGGTTCGTAAAATCGTTCCACGCCCAAATCCGGAAATTGGTTGGTGTAAAATTTCATTAGGGAGTTCTTCCAAGAACGCAAACATATTTTGTCTTGCTGATCTGATCCAGCCGTACTGTTGCTGCAATATTTCCAACAACCGCAATCACTCCTCCACATTTTGAAGATGTTGTCCATCTTGCAATTTCAACTTCTCTGTTATCGTCAATACGAATGGCTAATATCACTCGGCAGAACGTGAATTTTGTTTACAGCTGTTGAACGAAAAGCCCAAAGAGGGCTGCAACAGCCTGGCTCTCGGCAACCTGTCACAACCCCCAAACCCGTGTACGATACGGGTTCTAACCTATTCCTCCTCGCCCGTCGCCACCGGGTTATCTGCCCACGAGATCCAGTCGCTCCAGCTTCCGCTATAGAGCTTCACGTTATCAAAACCCGCTTCGCTCAGACCCAGCACGTTCGGGCAAGCCGTCACGCCAGAGCCGCAATAGACGATGATTTCATCGGCATCGCGCAAGCTGGCAAAATGCTGCTCCTGCTTCGCGGCTGGCAACCAAGCGCCGTCAGCGCCGAGCACGCCTTTCCAGAAGTAATTCCGCGCGCCGGGAATGTGACCGGCCACAGGGTCGATCGGCTCTTCCAAGCCGAGGTAGCGGCGCTCCTCACGCGAGTCCACGAGCACGACGCCCGGGCGACCCAGCTTGTCCTTGACCTCATCCATGGAAGCCAGCATGGTGCGCTGCACCTTCGGTGARAAGGTACGCGGATACGGAGCGGACACTTCATTCGTGACAGGGTAGCCTGCTGCTTTCCAAGCGGTATATCCTTGGTCGAGTACGTATACCTCGGAGTGCCCGAGGAATTTCAGCATCCACCATAGGCGCGAAGCCATGGCCCCGCCTTGATCGTCGTAAGCGACGACGGTTTTGGTGCCATCGATCCCGAGGCTGCCCACGAGGATGGAGAATGCACCGAGATCAGGAAGCGGATGCCTACCTCCATGCGCCATAATGGCACCGGATAAGTTCTTCTCCAGATCGACGTATACAGCTCCCGTTATATGATCTTGCTCATAATGATTTCTGCCAGATTCAGGTTGTCCTAACGCAAAACGGCAATCCGCTATGACGATGTTGGCATCGCCCAGCTGCCCGAGCAGCCACGATTGACTTACGATATTTTCCACAGATTCTGCCACCTTCCCTACCTGCAATGAATTCCAGTTACCTCCACTTATTTTATCGTAAAAGTGCAGCGTGAGGAAGTTATGTTTGGAACTTGCCCAGCGGTACATTCAGCTACCTATAGGAAAGACCGTCAAGGCATTGAGCCTAACGGTCTAATGGTCTCTTCTATGTTGTATTCTATACAACCATTAACGCTTGGATGATGCTTGAGTATCCTCTATATTGTAATTTATACAACGTGGAGGGCTGTAAACTGTTGATTTCCCGCCATTTAGGTTGAAATGGTTGTACTTTATACAATGGGGTGCCACATAGTAGGTCAGAGGCACCTTTTATATTGTACAAAGTGCAACATAGCCGCAAATCCACAATTTCCTCAGTCATCCTCAAACAAAGCAGTGACCGAGGCAGTTGTAGTAGCCTCTCTTGAATCCTCGTGCGGTTGCACCTTACGGATGAAGAATGCAAGCACGAGTGCAACAACACTCAGTCATGTAGCGATAACGAAAGAATGGTTGATCCCGTAAATCGTTGCAGCTTGCATGACTTCCGCCATTTTGGCTTTGTCGCTTGGATCAATTCTGCCCGAGATGATGAGCTC
>NZ_JBFTQB010000286.1:0-6831 GCF_056398785.1 Paenibacillus sp. 01T422
GTCGTATGTTCAGGAAGAACAACACGAATAGATTGAATCCCAAGTCGCTTGCAGGCATTTCCTTTCATCCGTACGTAGGTTGCTGAAGCAGGATCGTCACCAACTAACACAGTCGCTAAGCAAGGGACGACGCCTTGCTGGGACAAATTGCTGACTCTGCTGAGCAACGATTCCTTCATGGCGTCTGCGACTCGGTTACCATCCAAGATTAATGTTTCTGCTGACATTGTGATCATTCCTTTTGAGTAAATTTGAAACGCAAAGAGGTAAGGGGATATCCCCTTACCTCTGYCCAGGCGTACGGCTGATTATCTATGTGCTCCCTCATGGTTACCCATGTTCCGCCAGTCACACACAGTTGCTTGTATGAATTCATAATAACAACTAATGACATAGATTTCAATGCGTATGAATAAAAAGACTTCTGCAATAAGCTTCCAGCTCATCGAATGAAAACTTGTAGAAGGTTAAATCATTCACAACTGATGAGTGGAATCCAGGCAAGCTGCTCCATCGGGAAACAAGCTGCTGTATCTCCTTATTGTCAGAAGAACTCCAGAACTGGAGCTGCTTCACGTCGGGATTACCCGCTTTAATAAGGTTCAATAACGCCTCAAAACCGCGTAGAAATAGCGGTGTACGCCGATATTGTTCCAAAATAAAGGCAATCTCGACCTGACAAATCTCTCGATCTTCATAATCATTTGCCCCTGTGCCGTACACGAAACCTGCCGCACCTACGATATCGTAAGTCTCATCGTTGAAAATCAGCATTGCTTGCCCGAACTGTAGCGGACTGCCCATGAAAGCAAGCTTCATCGCGAAAGGATACGGCAAGTTTAAAAAGGCTTGTTGCTGAATCAAAAAACGGATGTAAGCTTCGAAATCCATTTCGAACTTACAAGTACGGAATTCGAAACCCATTATACCGGATTAGCTCGCAAATTCTCGTTGTCTTTGACGATTTTACCGAAACCGCCTTTGTCCGTATCTTTTTTAATGCTTGGTGGAATTACAATCATGCATAACGCCTCCTTATCAAGGATAATTGTCTGTCATATGTATATTATACCTTCAAGAAATTATCTAAGAAAGCCCTCAGATTGTTAATTTTGACACCAAATTTCATTTGTTTGCCAAGTATGCTATCCTCTTCATGGCTCGTATCGGCAAATTTCGCATACAATCTACATAAATATACATTTTCTGCAAGTGCTGCAAATCTCACTTCCTGGACGTCCGGATTGTCGGACAAAATCTCGCTTACCAAGAAGCGCAATCCCTTAATGAAGAGCCTTGAACCTCGATAAGCACGGTCAGCTATGGCCATCTCTACAAAAGCGATGTGCTTATCTTCGTAATCGTACTCTGGAGTCCCATGGTAATATGCACTCGCCGCAATAATACGCTGTTCGTTTTGATTCACTACCTGAATCAACTGACCATGCTTAATGAACGAATACAACATCGTTATCGTGTCGGTGGCCGAATACGAAGGATGCATATCCCGCCGGTTTTCCAGAATGAACAAACTCACTTTAGCCAAATCATCATCGGTGACGCACCGTTTGTAAATACTAGCCGTCATAACGTTAACCTTCACTCCTTCCGCAACGAACCCTCTACATTCGGCTCAATAATGTCTGCTCCAATGTTTGTAAAATTTGTGGATACTCTGCCGTCAACCGGTGAAAAGCCTCTCGTCTGACCGATAGCAGTACCGCAGGACTCAGTGCCTTCACTGTTGCATTCCTAAGCGTGTTGCGGAGCAGGGCAATTTCCCCGAAATGATCGCCATCCTGCAGAACGGCAACACGTATCTCACCCTTGTCGGGGAAATGTTTCACAAYTTCAAATTTACCTCGAACGATAATGTAGCATTTATTACCCTCTTCGCCCTCACGAACGATTGCTTCGCCTTCCTTACACGTTTCCGTTGAGAACAAGGTAGCGATATCGCTTAAAAGCGCAGGCTCAATGCCTTGGAAGAACGGCAGCTTAGCGAGCCGATTGACATCTACCGTCGCATGTAGACCGTCGTGAGATAGATGAAACCCGATCTGTTTCTCCCAAAGATTCGCGTACTGCCCCTTATGATCCAGAAGTTCATGATGGGTGCCGCTTTCGACGATCCGTCCGTCTTTAAAAACATAAATGACATCGGCATGGACGACTGAAGCCAGTCTATGTGTAACGGAAATAATCGTTTTGTCTTTCCGGCTTTGCCCTATTAACTCATTAATATCGGCTTCCGTCGCCGGGTCCAGCGCGGATGTGACTTCATCGAGCAGCAACAGCTTCGGCTTCCGCAGAAGCGCTCTCGCAATGGACAGCCGCTGCCGCTCTCCACCCGATAGAGAGCCCCCTTCGTGGTGAATCTGCGTGTCGTATCCATCTGACCAGTTGACAATCGTGTCGTGGATCCGCGCCTGCTTCGCCGCTTCTATCATTTCTGCTTCCGTCGCAGCTTCATTATTTATGAGCAAATTATCACGAATTGAAGCGTTAAACAGGAACGTATCCTGCGCAACAAGCGTAGACAGCTTTCTTAGCGACGTTTCACTTGCTTGGCGCAGATCGCAATCATTGATTGAGACCGCCCCCTGGTTCGGGTCATAGAACCGTGATAGCAGCTGTAAAGCCGTACTTTTGCCAGATCCGCTGGGCCCTACGAAAGCCACATACATGCCTTCCGTAATGCGCATGCTCACGTCCTTCAATTGATCCGCTTCACCGTTATAACCAAACGTCACCCGATCCATTTCAATAGAAGTAAAGGATGAAGATAAGGGTACAGGATTCTCCGCGTCAGGAACGTCCGGCTGCTGCTCCAATATCTCCTTCACACGGCGGAAACTGATACTCGAATCAATTAGATTCGGGATAAGGATGGACAAATTTGAAACTGACTGACCTACGGATAAAAACAACGTAAAAAACGCCATAAAACCGCCAACCGTTATATCGTCGTTAAATATCAAATATCCGCCGAAACCGATCATGATGCCGTTCAGAATGAGCAGCGCCGTGAGCGGCAGCCGTTCGATCAGAGCCCCGGCCATATGCAGCTTGAACCCGAAAGTGAACAAGTCGTTCATCTGTTTGCGCGCACGATCTCGGATACTTGCCTGCAAGTGAAGGCCTTTGATCGTTTTGTGTCCTTTGACCATCTCATCAATGGTATTCGCGAAATGCTCCTGCGCTTCCTTGTATCCTGTGTTGGCTGACTCCGCACGCCCCTGCACCAATTTCGGCCCGATAAACATGAGCGAAGACCCAGCTAGCATAGCAAGCGTTAACTTCCAATTGATTGAAAAAAGCATGACAAGCCCGAGAGTCACACTTAACGTTTCCTTCATCATGAAGGGATACGATATACGTACGACTTTCTCCATTGCTCCCATATCCGCTGCAAAACGAGTGACCAAATCACCAACCTTGAACCGTTGATAAAAAGGGAGCGACTGCTTTTGCACATGGTCAAATAGCTCACTGCGCATCTTTCGAATCATTTCCCCGCTGAGCTTGCCTAACGAGTAGTCGCCAAAGGCGCTAGCACAAATGTTCAAAAACCCTCCGCTGAGCAGCACCGAAAGAATGAAAATGAATGCGTGGAGATCCTTGGGCATGAAAGCGTCATCCACCAAATATTTCAAACTTAAGGGTGAGGCAACGGAATACGCGATTTCGATGAAAATACTGCCTATGAATATAGCAGATAATAATTTATACTGTGCAAAATGACGCAGTATTGTCTTGATGAAAGGCAATGGATATCGCCACCTCCTGCTATCCATAGATTACCTTAGATCCTTTGGGCTGTAAATCGTTCTAGCAATCTTGCAGATAAAAGAGTACAATCTCTGATATTAAAATGGAGTTAAACCATGTATGGTTCAAAGGAGAATTTATCGATGTCCATAATTCGAGAAATGACAATCGAAGATTATGAGCAAGCCTTTTTACTCTGGAATCAGATTGAAGGTCTTGTATTAAGCGAAGCGGATTCTAAATCTAATATCGAAAGTTATCTAGCTAGAAATAAAGGATTTTGTTTCGTTTGCGAAGCGGACAACAAAGTCATTGGAACTATTTTAGCCGGGCATGATGGTAGAAGAGGCTTTATCTATCACTTAGCGGTGAATCCGGAAAACCGTAAACAAAGGATTGGGCACCGGCTCGTTGAGATGAGTTTGGCTCCGTTCAGAGAACTAGGTATTGAGAAATGTCACATTTTTGTACTCGAAAATAATGATCTTGGTCATTCATTCTGGACGGCAGCGGGTTGGGAAAAAAGAAGCGGATTTTTCGTTTATTCGAAAACGCCTTAGGCGCTCAAAAAAACATCAAACAAAGAAAGGCTGTCTAGACCTATTGGTCCAGCAGCCTCTTCTTTATAATTTCAATGTCATAAATGAACTAAGCGGGTCTTCCGCGTAATCCGCAAACGGCTGACAATATTCAAACCCGAAAACTTCATACAGTCTTCTTGCAGGTTCGAAGGCTTCCATGGAGCCTGTTTCCAGACTTAACCGCTGATAGCCTCGTTGCTTGGCTTCCCCGATAATGTGTTCTAGAAGCTGTTTGGCAACCCCTTTTCTCAGATGGGCTGAAGAAGTTCGCATGGATTTTATCTCACCATGTCCGGAGTCGAGTTCTTTCATTGCGCCGCATCCAGCTAATTCCCCTTGATCCCATGCACTCCAGAATGTGACTTCCGGTTTTTTGAGCCCATCAATATTCAGGGCATGCATGCTTTCGGGAGGTGAAATCTCTGACATCCCTTTCAGATGTTCAAGGATTAACGCTTGTACCTCAGGGCCTGTTAAATCATCCTTTTTAATATCCAAGACAGTCATTCTGAATCTCTCCTTATTCTTACACTCTAATTCTAAGTTATATTTTACATGAATTCGCCAAAGGTCAAAACTTTTTTTATTAACGAAAACGATGAGGTTTGTTTAGTTCATACTGCTCGTCCTAAATACGTATTCTTGAAGTCCTCTAGCCATTGTGTAATATCAATTTGATTTCGCCTAGTGGCTTAACCAGGTTCAACTTTTTACACAATAATCCAATGTTTTCGCCTAATTCGACCGGCGTTATTTTTATTCCAATTTGATCAAATAACTTGTCGTACTCATTATTCCAGCTGTACACTTCGTTATTTATTTTTAAACCAGCCATTGTTGATGTAGCAATTTCCCTGATGTGATTATCGTAACGTGTGAACTCAATCTCCCCAAGTAAATCCGTGTATATAAACATCTCATGATATTCAACAGCGAAGCTTCTTTCCATGTAGCTCCATTCTCTAAAAACATCCGATTGAAGTACAAGCTCCCGCACATCATGCGGAGGTGATCCATTTGCCAGCGCTTCCTTTGCAAGATTCATAACTTTTCCATTCGCTTCCCAATCTTCGTTAAATTTAGCGTTATCCAAACCTTCACCCACCGTTTTTTTCAAATTTAAAAGGACCCTGGAATACTACCCAAGATCCTTTACAGAGTTTACCATGATTATGTGATGGCTGAAAAGTCATCGCTTTGGATGCTCAGCGAAGCTTAGTGCAACGAAATCACTTACACCAAGGGAACTGGAGAGTCTGTCGATTCACAGTAACAGTTGTAAATAGATGGAAAATCTACCGTTATTCTGAACTGCTCGGCAACAGGGAGCGAAATTGCGGTAGGAACTCCAGTTAAATGTTCCGCAGCTGGACGAAATCTGCTAGATTGGCAAAATTAGTGGTAGAAAATCCTTTTATTTAGCCAAAAATGGAATATTCATGAAAAATAGTTGGAGTAATCGGCGTTAAGTTCAAGGAATCTTCTCCACCATCGCTGTTGCCCCGTTCCGCAGGGGCGCCCCTCCTTGCAGGCCGAAAATATACCTTTGCAGGGAAAACGGCCTGCATTTCCCAAGCCAGCCCTGCAGTGGAGCCGTGTGCCTCTGGGGCAGCCCTGCTGCCCTAAATAGCAATCGCCTGAACCTCGCCAACAAGCGCCGCAAAAGAAGCAATCGCTCTCGTTAAATCCGAGCGATCGGCAGTCATACAAGCGAATCCCTCCTGGATTCGCCTCTCGAAATCAGCAGGAGCTGCGGCAAAATGGCTGCACTGTGCGACGGCCCCTTTTTCGTTCAGCAAATACTGCCCATTGCATGCGAACAATACTTGAACCAAACAACTTACGGTTCGAAATAGATGCCCCGCTGCGTAAGAAACATCGTTACGCCCCAAAGCTTTTTTAGCATTTGCAATAGAGAAATCAGCTTCCCACATGAATTTCGAGATTGTCGCTTGCCGCAGCGCATCCGGATACGCAGTGGTCTTCGCCTTCATTGCAGCGACGAGACCATCCGGATCCCAGAGCGGCCGGCAGCGCGCGACTTCTCCCATGTAGATCGATGTGCAAAAGCCATGCGGATGACCTGGCTGATAATGGATATCGATCCGGCCATGCCGACAATCCTCGATGATGCCTGACACTTTCACGGCATCCCGATACAGGATATCCAAGGGGAAGCCGCGGCTGCTCAGCCATCCGCCGCCATTGATCCAAGGCCCCCAGCCGCCTATCGGCGTGATAAGGCCGCTGCGGTGCTGATCATCCAATGACTCCGCAGCTTTCTCCAAAGCTGCAAGGTCGATCGGATGATCAGGCCGATAGTACACGCCGATGTCAATATCCGACTCCGGTGTTTCGGTGCCACACGCACGTGAACCGCCCAATACAATGGCAGCGATTCCTTCTACTTTTTGCAGCTGCTCGACGACTGATTGTATAACTTCATTGGCTTCCATATATGAGTCACCTACCTTAATAC
>NZ_JBFTQB010000287.1:0-10383 GCF_056398785.1 Paenibacillus sp. 01T422
GGATACATGGTTCCGTCATTCCCATCCTCGGTTGTAAAGTTAAGATTACTGYTGTAATCTYCTGCTTTTCRCACTGTTTRRTGCTTATRGCAGAACTTGTCGTACTTCACCGTTAGTTTAAAGCCTGCTTGCCGAAAATTGATCGAGTCTTTAACCTGTCTAGAGGTCGGTATCTAGATAGTTGGGAGATTTGTGTCACACGACTACAATGTAGCGAAATTTGTGCATTTTTCTATGACACAAATTCACCTACATAAAAAAATAAAAGCTTGATTTCTCAAGCATTTTAGTTCTGGTTTATGTAGACACATTTGTGTCATTGGACATCGGCTGACAAGAACTTGATGTCATAAATGACAAGAATTTGAACCCATACCCGCGGATATACTAAATTCTTCCTTTTAATAAATATACTCTACAAGATCTTTACCCATAAATCTCTTACTTCAACGAGGCTACCGATTAATGCCGGCAGCCTCGTCCACTGGTTTCTTTTAAACAAACGTTATCATTCATTGCAAAATACTTTTATTTGGCTACTTGAACAGTTATTGATTTATATTTGGTTAAGTCTCCTTTGCCTAGAAGCACGACAAAGGGGAGCTGTTGAGTCTCTGGCTTTTCAGCACTGAGCGTCGTAGTCGCGGTGCCCAAACTAACTCCCGCATTGTCTAAGAATGTGATAATAATTTTAGCATCCGGTGAAATAACAGTTTGATTTATTGCTGAAAGAAAACCTCTTACAAGAGTATGATCTCCTATCTTCATTAAATTGACCAAATCAAACTGAACTTTGCTTTCCGAATCCTTTATAGATAAATCGGCGTGTAAGTTAGGAACTCTTCCATAGAAAGGCTCTGTACTCTCTAAAGTAACTGCAGCGTATCCTGAAATATCTGTTTTGCTAATAGTTTCAAAAGGCACTATTTGTTCTGCACCGTTTAATACACTAGGAATTTGGTATGGGACTTTTTCAATAACTTCTCCTTTCTCGTTCCAAAACACAAGTTTTCCTAAAGCTATAGTTTTTGAGTAATCCACTGTTGGATTCATTGTTTGAATATCATCTATCATTTTGTGATTCCATGAATACAAGCCAGTGTAGAGTTTGCCCGTAATAATGGAATGGCTGCCTTCTTTATTAATAGACAAATGCCCTGCACTTACATCTGGATTGTTAATATCTAAAATATTAAATTCTACTCCATTATCCACTGTTATTGTCTTTGACTCATCTTCATAAGCCACCTTCATCCCCATACTCTCAGCAATAAACCGAATGGGAACATACGCATGTCCATTGTAATTTAGTGTTTCATACCCGTATGAACTTTTTGTTTCACCATTAATAACAAACTTAGCTGAAAATAAATACGTTTGGATTGTATCTGCAGCAAAAACTGCAGTCGTTGTAGTCAAAGCTATTCCACATGTTAAACCAAGAAGAAACATCTTCATTTATAAACTCCTCATTTATTAAAATAAATTGCTCAAATCCTTAGACGTGGGTATATATGGATTAGTTTCGAAAAAATTCTATTTAGACTGCAACAATTTCATCATCCAACGAATATTAATTTACACAATTAGGTAATAGATGTATAAAAAGTATAGAAAAACAGAACGATTTTCATCGTTATCCTTTTCGTTGTATAAATAATACTTACCATTGAGCTTCGTAAGAAATCAATAATAAAGAATCAGCAGCCTTTTCACACCTATTTGAACGTTTTGTTAATTTCAATTATTTGTAATATCGAAGAAACTTTTTCCAAATATTATCATCTGAAGTGTATAGCCTTAATACTTGGAGGTATTTGGATGAAATCATCTATAATTGTAGTGTTACTTTTTTTAATTGCTTTTATAATTTCGGCTGAGGTACTTCCATTAGCCCCAATTAGCGATGACAGTAGCTTTGAAGACTGGGCAAATAATCATTTTTAATTTGAAAACAAAAAGAAAACATTGCTTACAAAATTATTCAATCTATGCACCCTGATTCCCATTTCAAATTTTCACTAGACAAACCTTCTCATTTCAAAATAATTAGATGTTATAAGGATGTGTATTTATATGAAAAAAAGCATTTTATTTGGATTAATCGCTGTAATTGGTATCTATCTGTTGCCAAGCACTGCCCAAGCTGACAATGGTGCTGTGAAAATCCATATTGCTAATTTTCCCGTTAAAGTTAATGGGCAGCTCGTTGATAATACTAAAAGCCGTTTTCCTTTTATCGTTTATAAAGATATTACTTACGCTCCCCTTAATTGGGATACATTACAGGAACTTGAACTTAACTCTGACTGGAGCGAATCTAATGGTTTAACCGTTTACAGATCCTGTTGTACTTCCCCCTATTGGATGAAAAAAGCATTAGAAAAAAAACCGTACACCCAAGAGCTAACATATAATCAGTCCACAAAAACTACTTACACAGCACATGTCAGTCAGTATCCAATAGAAATTTGGGGGGAGCATATTAAAAATGAAAATGAATTATACCCCTTTCTGGAGTTTCGCGATGTCACCTATCTTCCACTAACCTGGAAATTCGCCCATGCACAATTGAGGATAGATTTGAAGTGGACTAATGTAGAGGGTCTTTCTATATGGAGTGGGCAGGATATTGTTATGACACAAATAGTTGATGACGATGATGAATCCCTTTTTATTAGAGCAGGATATTCCGTAGATGCTCCCAGCAAGATGATGAAAGTGTCGAAATCCTTAAAGGAATCTCCAGAATGGTTAGATGATGAGGAAACGAAAAATATTGAAGAAAAGTTAACCGAAAATGAAAAGCCAATAGTAAAGGGTATGGAAGGAACTAGCATTGAGATTGAAAACCAAAAGGGTAAACTATATTATAAAGGCTATCCTTTGGGTCAGTTAAAGGAAGAAGAACAGCACATATTAGGAGATACGACACTTCGCATTGAGGGAACTTTGTATCCAATTGATGATAGAAGGCAGCTCATTGCCATTTACTCCTATTTCCCCATTGCTGTGATTGGTCCACCTCCGAATAGCCGCTTTCAATTATTTTCGATTGTTGATGGTCAAACGCAGGCAGTGACCGACTATCCCTTCCTACCACAGTTTGTTCAAAAAAATGGGGACGGATCAGTATGGATTGCAAGCGAACGGAGAGCGGCTAGAATAGGCTATTATTCAGGTTCCGGCAGAATCGCAGTGATGGATCTAGATGGTAACATTCGAGTGGCGAACACAGTTCTAAATCAACAGGATATTTCCCCATTGGGTTTAGCAAGCTCAAGAAATAGTGTAGTTAATGAAGAAGGAAAAATGCTCGTCCGTCTCTATGGAATACCGAATAATGGAGACAGTCTTGGAGAAAATGCCCCTTCTATGGTTCAATCGGCTGAAGAAATACAAAATGGCATCTATGAAGTGGACACAAACTTTCAATTACGCATGCTAACCGGAGCACCTGATGATCAAGAAGAACTATACTTATATAAAGATAAATTCGGCGATATATATACAATTAACCATTACAGCAATACCATAACCAACTGGACAAAGGATCGTTACAAAACTTGGACTGATCGTGAACTTCTGGACAGATAAAACTCAGTTACTGTATGTACTTTTATCGTGGAATAAAGCTTAAACCAATTATCTATTCAGGCAGCACGGATTATGCGAGTTGCCTGCATAGTCCTGCTTATTGACTAAGACATCGGCAGCCAATCAGGCTGTCGATGTCTTTCAATGTCACGGGAGTCAAAATTTAAAGCCTTTTGGCAGCAATTTATATGGGATCTATAAGTAAAGTGCTTTACCTGTGAAGGTGCGGATAAATTCCAAGACTCTTTTTCTAGCACTTAAATATGGTTCTGGTTTTGCTTGTCAAGCATTTACTATCTGCGCTGCTCTTTATATTGTTTACCCATGATTGATTAACAAAACCTTAATTTTATTTTCAAGAAACTTTCTACAGTTCTAGAAGTCAAAGAATTAGTTGCAACTATTTCCATAATTATTAAAAGGAGGGATATCCCTTGCGTTTGATCAAGTACTTTTTTCTTTTGGTTTTTACCTCTCCCATCTTTGCTCATGATTCATTTGCTGTTAACGCAGATCTTCGTTACGAAATCGCTTCTCCTACTTTTCCGATAACGATAAATGGATCACCGCTTGATAATGTACATAATCAATATCCTTTATTTCTCTATGAAGGTATTACTTATTTTCCAATGACATGGAATAATTCAATCTCATTGGGACTTAATTTGGAATGGGATAGAACACAAGGTCTCAAAATTACCAAACTGCCTTTATGTCAACCCTTGACTCAGAACCTCCAATCAGAATTAACGCAATTTACTTCGCAGCAAGTAGTATTGCCTCCTTTCCCCGTTATTGTTAATGGAAAGACCATTAATAACT
This sequence comes from Paenibacillus sp. 01T422, assembly GCF_056398785.1. NCBI lineage: Bacteria > Bacillati > Bacillota > Bacilli > Caryophanales > Paenibacillaceae > Paenibacillus > Paenibacillus sp. 01T422. The sequence continues at coordinate 4,420 of NZ_JBFTQB010000287.1, forward strand.
CGGAAGAGACATATCCAATTCTCTATCTCAATGATATTGTTTACTTCCCCATGACTTGGAGATTTACAAATGATGAATTCAACTGGAAAACCATATGGGATTCTTTAAATGGTTACTCTATTGAAGCTTGTGATGAACAAATGACTGAAAATATACGAAATCAAGAGGAATTAGCAGGAAATCGTAATCTAGCTATTAGTGGGAACAACAATTCAGTAATCGGTGGAAAACTGGCCACTCTTGGTGATTGGATATACTTAAATCCTGATAATAATAAACCTTCTTTGGAAAAATGGTCTAAGGATAGCAACACCAAAATCAAACTAACTGATGACAATGCTGCTTCGATAAACGCTATTGGTGAATGGGTATATTATACGGTTAATTCGGGCTTATACGTCGATGGAGTACTTCAATATAATGGCGTGTTTAAAATTCGTCAGGACGGAACTGAGAGGGCTACGCTGTCTCCTATATCTGCATCACAACTTGTAGTTGACCATGATTGGATATACTTATTGGAAACTAATGATTCTGGTATTAGTCGTATGAAGACAGATGGCTCATTAAATGAGAAGATCATCCAGGAAAAAGGTATACAGTCGTTCTATATCTCAGGTAACCAACTTTATTATAATCAAAATAACTATGATATGTATCAAACCAACTTATTTGGAAAGGAAAAGAAACAAGTAGATAGTAGTATTTTCAGTGATGCTGTGATTGTGGGCGGATGGGTCTACCATACTAAGATGACAGACAACATGAGTGCAATTTATAAAACAAGTCTTAATGGTTCAACGACAATAAAGCTTTATGATGTTAGTGTATGGGCATCGAATGGATTAATTAGCTCCTTACAATACCGAGATGGGTGGCTTTACTTTCTTCAAGGGAAATTAAGTATTGGTTCCCATATAGATGTCAATAAAGTACGTATTGACGGTACAGGTTACACAAAGTACTCTACGGTTGGTTATGCTACGAAGTTATATAATGTTGCTCCTTTTTTCTATGTTGATTCTATTTCTCCATTTGGTGGTGGTGGGACGATTCACTTAGTAAATTAAAATTCGATTCCATTTGTTCTGTATATTGGAATGCTGCCCGTTACTTCAACGGACAACGGCAGCCGCTCGTGTGCCAGCTGCCGTTGAAAAGATTTACGTATCTCTGCTTCTTCCTCATCATCAAAAAATGCGAATCCCTTGTCATGCTCCCCACTTTTTCTTTTTACATTGACTTTCTCACGCACCAAGTACTCATACAGCGCTGATCGGCCACATTGACCGTTTTGATAGGCTCAAATAGTATACCTTTTAACTCTTCCGTAGTTTTCTGTAATCTCTCCTCATCCACAAGAAAACGAATGCTCCCGTCTGGAAGTTTATAACGTTCATTCCCGAGCGGCTTTACCTTCATTTCAATTCCAATTGATGAGGCAAGTCGTACAAACATCCGTCCGCCAGGCTTAAGTACACGCCATAATTCATGCACCATTTGCTGAAAATGGGCCTCATTCTCAGCAAAATGCAGAACAGCACTACTAATAATAAAATCAAAATAGTGATCATCAAAGCTCATCTTCTCAACAGCATCAACCCGAATGCGCTCGTTCGACCAGTCAGGTGCTATGTTCATGGCAAGCTTCTGAACAGCATCAATCGCTTCCTCAGATCGATCCACTGCATACACTTCATAACCGTTACGCAGCAAATAGACAAGATTGCGCCCCGAGCCGCATCCGGCATCGAGAATTCGCATTCCTGGCGTAATACGACCTTTTAATAGCTGATCAAATAAATAAATATCAATATCGCCAAATTGCTCTTTCAGATTCATATGCTTCACCTGTTTAACTTCAAAATATCAACATAATAGATGTTATCCTAAACTAAATCGAAATAATCCTAATAACCTTAATAATTATACCATCAATTATTGGAGCTAGAAATTTATAGACAAAGAGCTGCGAAGCAAGCCCCTAAACTATCGTGTCCCGTTAGTTTAAAGAATTAGCTTCATTGGATGTCTATTTTCAGATAATAATGAGTGTGCCTGCCTGCATTTTGTAATGTTCCAAATACTCCAAAGACTGGCGTCTTAGGACTGCTTGGTTGAGTATTAAGCCAAAAAAACTACACCTCCAATTGTTAGACTGTGTCTAACAATTGGGGTGCAGTTCAAGAGGCAAGCTCCTACACTATAATTCTTACGTTTGTACAATCCTTACTTATCCGATCGTGGGTTATAAGTAAATCCCGAATTTTTTACTATAAATTGTTTTTCTTTTTTCAATGCATTCATTAATTCAGGTCCTACATGTAAATTCTTTTCTACTATTCCCTTAGGTGTGAGCGCCATCCACTGATTAAGTGAAACATCTTCAAAACGGTCACTCTTATACGTTGACTTTCTATTGGCCCCGGAACATCGGATTGAAAAATGTACACCTGATGGTTCGGGATATTGTCAAATGTACTTTTGGGAACACCAAAATTCGCGGAAAGTACTTCCTTTGGGGTATGTGCGAAGAAATCGGTGATAGCCAATGTATTAAGGTCAGAGAAGTTGCCGTCAGGGAAAACAAGCAAAAACTCAGTGCCTTCCTCAAGGCCTTGAAGAGAATGAGGAATTCCGGGAGGGAAGTACCAAAGGTCGCCAACACCTATGTCAGCAATGAAGTTCCTCCCGTTTTGATCGACCGATGTAATGCGCGTTTTCCCCACAAGAACGATCGCCCATTCCGCTTGTTGATGCCAATGCATCTCGCGAACACCACCGGGAGTCAGTGCCATATTCACCCCAGCAAGCTCGGTCGCAATCGGAAGCTGTCTAACTGTAACCTCCCGTGACCAACCCCCACTGCATATTCGTATCGGAGAAAGAGAACTTCAGGTTAGGAAGTGACCCGGCATCGGTCACTGGTGAACTAACATGTCAGGGTTCTCAATATCTCGCATGATGTCACGAGGTCCCAAGTCCCACCAACCAGCACCATCATTTCTTATCGGTTGTGGTATATGTCCATTCCTTTTTTCGATTTCCAAATGTTTTACACCTCTCGATCTATTCATTTCATATTTTGACTGGGTGAATGCCTAATATAAGTTATGAATAGAATCAAAAATTGGAAACATGTCCCTTTTTATTGTGATGAATCACCCTTCCCTTTTCAGAAAGCCATCATTCTGAATGATAACACGAGTATCAAAATCTACATCTAATTTAGGATAAATCTCTTCCCGCCAATTTCCCAATTCATTTCTCGGAATAATCCTTCGAAACATCTGACCTAGCGAAAGGATGTCCGCTTCTCCATTTTTTGCTTGAGTAAGCAGTGACTCGAACCTTTGATCAATCAGCCCCTTTAGTTCCTTTTTAATCGCTTCAATTGAAACATGACCTCGGACCTCAAGGACACTCACAGTCAACGTCATTTGGGTAGTTAATTTCGGCCTCCCACTAATGATCTGACTATGATGGTGCAGTGAGGTGTTGTTAATCAAAACACTGGCATGTTCCATGACTTCAATCTTCCCTTGTCCACTTTGCCCATTGAACATATTAAACAATAAAGTCTCTTCGGAGTTGATTTGACTTACCATCCTGCCATTCTTGATAATAGCCGAACCAATATTTTCAATCGTTGTTGTCCGACCTGGTCTGACAATGGGCAGAACTACGTCCTGGGTGTAGGAATGTACGCTACGGTATACTTGCCATATTCTCGTTAAAGCAATTTGTGGATTCCACCCGGCATTTTTCTCGAAAAAATCTGTAACATCGGTTCCCACAGGGTTTACCTTTTTTTTAATCTTTGCAAAAAATTCTTCAGGCGTATCCTCACTCAGAACAACCAACGCTTTTGGGGAAATATCCCTCACTTTCATAAAGAATGCGAAGATTTCACTCATCCCTTGGCTTGCGAGCTTTTTATCAATTAGAATAATCTTTAAATGTAGCAAATCAACCTGGCTCTCCATATTCTCGCTCATTCGATCGACTGCCTGCGTGATTGTCTTACCTGTTTCCTCTACAATCTTTACCTGCATTCGGTTATCAATAGGCTCAGGGATTTGCAAAAAAATTTGATAATCATCCCCTTTTTTAGCAATACCCATCACCACCGGTAACGAGCGATGGTTAATATCCTTATTATCCCAGCAACCAGTTAAGGAAATAGCCATCATCACAAAAATAGTCGCTTTAACGCTCAGACGTATCTTGCTCACTTTGTATATCCCCCCGCTGTGTGTCGTCCGAGGAAATAAACCGTTATCGGAACGGCAATTAACATATAGAAGCGAGGCCATATGTTCCACATAGAAAATTGTTCAACGCTTTCCCAGCTTGAAAACGAGTGGCTGATGGCAAATATGACACAAACAATTATAATCAATAGATAGAAGGAACGAATCCTCGGGAGGAATTCACTTGCTATGCGTACAGATTGCCAAATCACTAAAGCGAGAAATAGCATAAGCATTGAAATTAAACTAAGCAGAAAAAAAACAGCTACCCGTTCGAACATGAGCCAATTAATGTGGATAACATCCAGTGTTACTACAAATGGAAGAAACAAGGTGGCTGCTGTTGCTTCCCCGAACGTAAGGACCGGAACATAAACAGCACATAGGAACATAGGTAACATGCAGAGCGCGGTAATCAGCACGCTGCGAATTCGAAATTTATAGTACGGTTGTACAAAACCGAGAAAAATGAAGCTTCCCGTATAAACAAAGAAGCTTCGGTAATACGATGTTTTCATCAAAAAGGAAAATCTTCCGTCGAATATAGGAAACACGTAACGCATATCGACACTCTGGAACGAAGATACACATATAAACAGCGCCAATGGAATACCGAAGGACGAAACTAGAACACCTGTTCCGAAAATGGTTCTCAAACCAAATGCCGCCAAAAAAGTAGGTATTAACAGTAACAATAACATGATCGCCCATATCGGTGTATTGGTGAGGAACACAATCGTTACGATCTCTGCATAAGCGCGAATGGTTACCGCACATTCAATTACAAAGTAGTAGAAAACCGGGACGAGTAGTATTACAGCAGTGAACTTACCCATCCTCATATATAAACTCACCATATCCTCGCCGCGACTAAAACTCATTCCCTTCATAAATAACCAGAGGAAGAAAAAATAAACGCCAAATCCCAACAAGATTGGAACCCAATGACCGACAGATGTGCTCTCGATCATATCTCCAGGATACAGGAAAAAAATAAGCGCGAGTTGCAGCAAGATGTATATCAGTATAACATGCAAGCTCCTAGTCATATTCAAACTCATCCTTTGCGAATGGCAAACGAACATACGAAATTCCATACGTATACTCGCTTGCCAGAAGGCCAAATATGATGACAAGACCAGCAAAAATACCCATAACACCGAAGATCGAAGCCATAATTAATGTTATATATTTAAGCGACCGCAGCAAATACCCATTCTGAACCCCGACGATTGTAGAGTTCGCGATCGTTGTTGCCGCGATTATTATGATGAGTAGGTTGCTGACGAGTTTAGCGGACACAACAGCTTGACCGAGAATGATACCACCGACCATCGTAATGGTTGGACCTACACTTCGAGGGAGCCTGAGACTCGCTTCAAGAACCAATTCAAGCATAAGGAGCATGATAATGGTTTCAAGCGCAGCTGGATAGGGAACGCCTTCGCGACTTAAGGCGACCGATAAGGCTAGCTCAATACGTAGAACTTCTGGATTGACGGCAACCAGCGCTACATAGAGGGCAGGCAAAACTATTGTTGCAAAAGCTCCGAAAATGCGAATGGCTCTAATGGAAATCATGATTGGACGCGGAAATTGACGATCACTTCCCAACAGGAATGCATCCCACAAATAATTTGGTAAAGATAATGCAAATGGCATCCGATCAATGAAGAGAACAACTTTTCCCTGCTCCAGAACACTTACTACC
>NZ_JBFTQB010000288.1:0-9512 GCF_056398785.1 Paenibacillus sp. 01T422
GGTGTATGGTTACGCCGTTCGACCAGCTGCCGGGGATTGTGTCCGTCGTATCTGGTTATATAGGCGGCCATACAAGTAATCCGACGTATGAAGAAGTATGCTCGGAAACGACAGGTCACGCAGAAGCCGTCCAAATTACATTTGATCCCGAACTTTTCTCGTACAATAAATTATTGGATACCTATTGGCGCCAAATTGACCCTACAGATGCTGGCGGCCAGTTCCATGACCGCGGCTCATCCTATCGTACAGCGATTTTCGCACATACGGATCAGCAGAAGTTGGAGGCAGAAGCTTCCAAGCAAGCTTTGCAGGACAGCGGCCGTTTCAACACTCCGATCGCAACAGAAATCGTGCGTATCGATGCGGATGCCTTCTATCCGGGAGAAGAGTATCATCAGGATTATCATCATAAAAATCCGCTGCGCTACAAAGCGTATCGCAAAGGCTCAGGGCGCGATGCGTTTATCGAAAAACATTGGAACACGGCTAAAGATAAAGAGGAGCGCAAGAAAAAGCTTACTCCACTACAATTTGAAGTTACGCAGAAGAACGGGACAGAACGCCCTTTTGAGAATGAATTCTGGGACTCCCACGAAAAAGGATTGTATGTAGACATCGTTTCAGGCGAACCACTGTTCACGTCCATTGATAAATTCGATTCAGGCTGCGGTTGGCCTAGCTTCACGAAGCCGGTATTCGAAGGCAGCGTGAAAGAGAAATCGGACACCAGCCATTTCATGGTTAGGACAGAAGTACGCAGTCATGAAGCGGATTCGCATTTGGGTCACGTGTTTAACGATGGTCCGGGACCAACTAGACTCAGATACTGCATCAATTCAGCTGCAATGCGGTTCGTACCGCTAGCTGATATGGAAAAAGAAGGATATGGAGCCTATCTTCGTTTCTTTGAAGGCAACTAATCTAAGGTCATAAATGAGAAGACGCTAGTCAGGATAAGTACCTGACTAGCGTCTTTTCATTTATGTTTTTAATCGACTTGAGGCACCGATTCAATAAGTAAGGTGTATTGGTGCAGTTTCTCTTGATCAACCGTTTTTTCCATCAAAATATCGAAGGATTCTTTGCCCATTTCCACGGCTATTCTTAGAACGAGCAGGGATACGATAATGCCCGCCGCGGCATCGCCAAAGGATAGCCACCCAATGTGATAGGCTCCTCCAACAAAAGCCAAACCAATACCAACAACTGCGGCCAGCGACGCGTAGACATCCGCTAAGTGATCTTTCGCTGTCGCTATCAGTCCCTTGCTGTTCGTGCTAAGGCCAATTCGCATGGTGTACTTATAGAGCGCATATTTCCAAACAGTTGAAATAATTGCTGCCGTAAAAGCGACCCAACTTGGGGATTGAGGCTCATGGAATAAGGCAATTGTAGAATGATAGCCAATATACAAAGCTGCAATTAGTAGGACAAATGCGACAAATCCAGAACCGAGCACCTCGGCTTTGCCATGTCCGTAAGGGTGGTCCTCATCGGCTGGAAGTTTGGAAATGCGCATGGCACTGAGGGCCGCGATTGTGGCGATAATATCGCCAGCATTATGGAGTCCATCGGCAAGCAAAACTTCGCTTTGGAACCATATCCCAATAATAACCTTCATGAGGGTAAGAAAAATGTTGCTGATCAGGGAAAGCCATATCGCAAGTACGGATGATTTGTTGTCTACAGTCATTAAAGATGACCTCCTACAGAAGTGTTTCCCGAAGGAAAAAAAATCCCTTGACCTAAGGCGCAGCTTAGGTCAAGGGATTTTTTGATTTATATAGTAATCTCGTAAATATCAATAGGCGCATAATCAACACTTCACTTTACACAAATATCTTTGTATAATACCACACATAGCAGAAATTAACAAACCACGAATCAGATGGTCTCGGCGAGGCATTTATTTGTTGGGGAAGGAAGTCTAAAGAAGCAATGTTAAAGCCATGGTTGCTTGAGATCGAACATCACTTATTGCCACAGTTAGAGATATACAGCAAACAACCCTACGATCCGATTGTAGTTCATTATATTCCGAAACCGTGGAAATTGCTTGGATCAGGCAACTATGCCGCGGTACTTATGCACCCCAATTATTCCGATCTTGTTGTTAAGGTATATGCGCCAGGCAGGCCGGGAATCGAGGAAGAAACGGAAGTCTACCGACGACTAGGCAAGCATCCCGCTTATTCCGAATGTTTACATGCCGGGGAGAATTACTTAGTTCTGCGCAGGTTAACTGGCGTGACACTATATAAATGTTTGCAGCGCGGACTTCCGATACCAAGGCAGGTCATTCAGGATATAGATGAAGCACTGGATTATGCGGTAAAAAGAGGTCTAAATCCACATGATGTTCATGGGAAAAATGTGATGATGAAGGATGGCCGAGGGTTGGTCGTAGACGTATCGGATTTCATGAAACAGGAATATTGTCCGATGTGGGACGATTTGAAGAACGCCTATAATCGGTTTTATTATCCCTGGGTTCGCAAAATGCCTATTCCTAATTTCGCTTTGAATGTTGTGCGGCGAAGCTATAGGAAGTGGAAGAAATTCCGCCGAACTCGTGGTACAATCTAAGTGGAAGAGATGAGATTTCCTAAATTTTAAACATAAGGAAGGCGCGTCTATGAGAGTACATGAATTCGAGCTTGGCGCTGATCTGCAGCGAAGTGATCTAACGGCGATTTCGGCCAAATCTTCTCATTTTATGTCAGACATTACGATTGATTTTGAGTATGATCATTCCATGCATTGTGTGGATGTGAAAAGTTTACTGGGTATGCTGTTGGTACCGATCAGAGCGGGAACTACGCTGCGCTTACTGACCAGGGGTAAGGACGAGGAAGAAGCGATGCACTTCATGTTCGATTTGTTTGATTCCTACCGGTAAACTAAGAATAGATAATGATAAAGACGTCCTTTTATGACGCTCTCGAATGTTTCGGTGTTCGATGGTGCAGAGGGGCGTCTTTTTTCTGAGATAATTGTAAGCGGTTAAGTAAGGACAAGATGTGGCGATATTCCGTCAAGATTGGATAGAGCATGTACCAGTCAAAAGCGATAAAATAGGGCTATATGGACCGAATAGAGGAGCGTGATTATTTAAATGAGTAAGCATCAAATAGTGATCGTTGGGTGCGGAGGCATGGCAAATGTCTGGGTTGACTACGTGTTGAAACGAGAAGATTGCTCAATTGTGGCGCTAGTTGATATCAAAAAGGAATTTGCTCAGACCATGGCAGATCGCCATCATCTAACATGCGGGATCTACACGGATCTGGAGCTAGCAATTGGAGAAACCGGCGCAAATCTCGTGCTGGACATCACCATACCGGCCAGCCACTTCCAAGTTGCGACGACAGCGCTTCGCCAAGGCTGCAACGTCTTCGGCGAGAAGCCGATGGCCGCCACAATGGCGGAAGCACGTGAGCTCGTGCAGCAAGTGGAGCAGGCGGGAGCATCGCTCTCCGTCATGCAAAACCGTCGCTACGACGCGAACATCCGCGCCCTGCGCGAGCTCATTCACGCGGGCACGATCGGCCGCGTGGGGTATGTCGGGGCCGATTTCTTCCTCGGCCCGCACTTCGGAGGCTTTCGCGATGCGATGGAAAGCCCACTGATCCTGGACATGGCGATCCATACGTTCGATCAGGCTCGCTTTATTACAGGGGCAGACCCGGTGTCGGTGTACTGCCAGGAATTTAACCCTCCCGGCTCCTGGTATGCCGGGAATGCCTCTGCCATCTGCATCTATGAGATGTCAGATGGCACGGTGTTTTGTTATCGCGGCTCCTGGTGCGCGGAAGGGGCGCCGACCTCATGGGAGGCGTCATGGCGCGTGACGGGCGAGACCGGCAGTGCCATCTGGGACGGCGCTGCCGCGCCGTACGCCGAGATTGTAGCCGGCGGCGAGCAAGCCGGCAAGTTCCTCCGCGAGCATACGCGTATTGCCGCGGATGTGAGCTGGCAGGGCCGCAGCGGGCACGCTGGCTGCCTGGACGAGATGTTCGCGGCGCTGGAGCAGGGACGTCCTGCGGAGACAGACTGCCGCGACAACATCAAGAGCATGGCGATGGTACTTGGGGCCATCGACAGCGCGAAGAGCGGCCAGAAGGTCGATCTGAGAAGCTACTGGAGATGAAAAAAGGGTTGAACAGGAATGCACCTGTTCAACCCTTTTATTGTGTTTAGTGAATGTCTTTCTTTTTGAAGCGGCCGCCTTTGACATCGTGAATGTTTCCGATGGCCAGAAAGGCCTTGGGATCCAGTTCGTCGACGATAGATTTTAATTTGGCTTCTTCCAGCCGGGTAATAACGCTGAAGATGACTTTCTTGTCATCTCCCGTGAACGCGCCTTCGCCTTTGAGATAGGTGACACCACGGCCTAAACGGGAGGTGATGGAATCACCGATTTTGTTGAATTCATCGCTGATAATCCAAACCGATTTGGATTGATCCAGCCCTTCGATGGTGATATCAATCATTTTGAATGCAATGTAGTACGCAATCAGCGAGTACATGGCATGATCCCATCCGAAAACAAAACCTGCGCTTCCGAGGATGAATAAGTTGAAAAACATCACGATTTCGCCAACGGAAAACGGCGATTTTTTGCTAACCAAGATCGCGACAATTTCAGTCCCATCCAGCGAACCGCCGGAGCGGATGACGAGTCCGACACCGATTCCCAGTATGATGCCGCCGAAAACGGCAGCTAACAGAGGATCAATCGTGAACGCTTGAACCGGATGAAGCAAGGTCGTTCCGATGGACATTAAGATAACGGAAAATAGCGTAGATAGAGCAAAGGTTTTACCAATCTGCTTATAGCCGATCAATAAAAATGGCAGATTTAACAGCACCAGAAAAATTCCTAATGGGAAGTGAGTTAAATGCGACAAAATGATCGAAATACCCACAATACCGCCATCGATAATGTTATTCGGGACTAGAAAGATTTCTAAAGCGACGGATACTAAAGCTGATCCAATGATCATAAACATGACTCTGCGTAAAAATTTGAGACGGGTCAACTTTTGATGTTTGGAGGTTGCTTGTACGGCTCCATTTGACTGATTAGACATTATAGGGTTCCTCTTTTCCATAATTCATTTCTAACTTAGCGCTTATGAAATAGGAAGAATGAGGCCCGTGTAACCCGAGATGAATTTAAGGAAGGACAGAAGAATTGCTTTTAATCTAAGCCAGATTTTCTTGACTAGATAAACAATAAAAATGACAAAAATGGAAATTTCATATTGTGTATAAACATCATACGGCCATTGGAGTTTATCGAAGCGCGTATAAATTGTTTTTTTGGTAGGAAAGTGTTCCTGAATCGAAAGGACTTGCGTGGTATTGGCGAGTACTAGTATTTCTGTATCTGATGAAAAATGATGGGAAATTGGCGGTGTTAAAGGGAAAATAAATAAACAGAGAGTGATCCAGACCAATATTTTCCACTGATGTTGTCGTGTAAATCGATGCAAGAGTCATCTCCTCCTTGTGCAGCATGCAACCAAATTTGTTTGAATTGTAGCACTTCATCTTATCTGAGTCAAACCGCCAGGGTGATGAATTATCATTTTCAATTCATTTAGGGAGTGATAAAATGGGATGAAGGACAAAAACCGACAGAGTTCAACGGCAGGGCGGTTGATTTACATATATTGTAAGCGCATACAAATAGTTCGGAATGGACAAGTAACAAAAATTAGCATTTTAATCGCCTTATTTCATCATTTTTTTTGGAGGAATTGAAGCTAGGAACAACCAATTCATAACCAATAAAGATCATAACCGCAGCCAACTAGCATCAGAGGTTCAGCTTCCATGGGGGGGATTTATTTGATAAAAAGGTTACTACATAAAAATACTTGGTTGCGGTATGGGATTGCCGGCTTAGTGTCCTGTGGCCTATTTCTCGGGTTACATCACATGATGACTGTCGAAGGGGCTGATAACAATCCGCGTTTCATGATGCTCCGTTTGGAAGACATTGGACCCGGCGGTTACTATAGCTCCCTTGAAGGACTCGGCAAGTTAAGGGCAGTCCTGGGCTATTTGGACGAGAAACACGTGCAGTTCGGCATGGCTGTCGTTCCACGTTGGATAAATATTACAGATAATGGATCGCGCTACGATAAATCCGTCGATCAATTGGATGATACTTATATTCAAGCGTTTAATAAGGTTATCAAAGAGGCTGCTGAGCATCGAGGAACTATCGGTATGCACGGTTATACGCATCAAGCTGGAGAAGTGCACCGCGATGATGGACAGCAAGCCTCTGGAGTTGGCAATGAGTTTAATGTCAGCGATTTGCCGGAAACGACGACCACAGCGTTTGCGGAGAGTCGGGTCAAAGAGGGGTGGGGGCGCTTCCGCAAAGCAGGAATCACACCTCATTTCTGGGAAGCACCGCATTATCATACGGCACCTGAACAGGATAAGGTGTTTCGTTCCTATTTTGGACTCATCTATCAACCAGACGTTACCATCGATCCCAACCCGCCAGTAGCGAGATATGAAAATATAGTTAATAAAGGTTACGGCAATACATCTCTAGGCAGTGTATATGTGCCAACGACGCTATCCTACATCCCAATCGGTAAAGATGAGAAGTTTATTCTGAATCAATTAGGGGCTACTGAACGTATTTATTCTTTCTTTTATCATCCTTTTTTGGAATTCAACTATTTGGAGCCTGAGCTTGATGAGATTGGCGTTCCCGTCGTCCGCGACGGAATTCCTGCTTACCAATATATCGGTGAGAATAAAAGTGTTCTTCAAAAGTTAATCGCACAAATCCAGTTGAAGGGATATCCCTTCTATTCAGTTCATGATTATGTCCCTTTCACACCAGCGGAGCGAGTGAAGGTCGGCAACATGAAAACAGCGTTAGTTGAGATTGGGAACGTTAGCGGCAGCGATCAAATGGACATTGTGACATGGGATAAGAAATCTGCTGCAATGTCAGTTATCCATGAGCAGTACAAGGAGCTGCGCAATGATCGTCAGCCGGCTGCGCACTCTTGGGCATCGATTCCATATACCGATGGTTCTGCCTTTACTTTGAACAGCAAGATTGATACGAAGAAAARGGGACTTTGGATCGTGCGTCCAAACGGAAAGCTTGAAGCCTACGCATCGACGGGAGATTCATTCAAGCGCAGCCAGACATGGTCGATTCCTGCTAATCGCTGGTACGATTTATATGAACTGAAACAGCCTAATGGGGACTGTATTTTAGCTGGTCAGTCGCAGGATCGCAGTAAACTTCTCGGCTTATATCTGCACGGAAACGAAGTTAAAATCATTAAACCTTATACGTTCAGATCGAGCGCAGCTCGTGATTTAATTGTTCGGAATTTATCCAACGGGGAACAGCAAAAGCTGCTGTTATTCAAAGAGAATACATCGCAAGGCGTGGAATTCGATCTGGATCAGACGAGTATGCAGTGGAAACTGGACAAAGTAGAGCTCGACATTCCCGATGAGTTAGGCAGCATTCGATTTGGTGATTTTAATGGGGACGGGAGAGAGGATATTCTACGCTGGGATCCCAGAAATTTAACGAATCGTGTGTATCAACAAACGGAGAATCATACGTATAAGCTGCTGTCCATCTTTGGACGCTTGAAATCATTGGCATGATGCATCGCAAGAACACGACTTCCGAATGGGTGGATTTCTTCTTGAAAGCCCATGACTGGAGGGGCGAGATCACGAATATGGAACCGGAGAAATGTGAGCAATTGAAATGGTTCCCTGTGAGCGAGCTTCCGAGCCAGATGGTCAGTTATATTCGGGTTGCGATAGAGCACAAACAAGATGGACTTTGGTTCGAAAGTATAGGGTGGAATTGAATTCGCTGGCAAATTTGAGTGGGTTGTGCTCCCCTTCACAGCCCCAGCAGCCAAGTACTGGCTGATGTAACAATGCCGCTGACGGCAGCGCCCGGATAACCCAATAACACAAAAGCTTAGCAGGATCCCCAACATGGATCTAACTAAGCTTTTTTGCTGTGACAAGCTGCGATTACTTCTTCGCTGCGTCCGTTATGTGCGGCTGCACTGTCACTCATGTGAAAAAAGGCTCATGAATGCCGTTCTTTCGGACCAGATGGAAAGCAAATGCATACAGTGTTATTGATGACTTTTTTGGGTGGAGGTGTTCATATGCGCAATGTAGTGGGCATTCTTTTGGATCGAAAAACGTACTTAGGTATTCAGAGCAAACAGACCGGATATGAACAAATTGATTTGTATAATCAAGCGGCTGAGAAACTTGGTATAACGCTTTTTTATATTTGCCTGCAGGAAACGAGCGGGAAGTCAATCCTTGGTCTTTGTTATGAGAACAAAAGCTACCGTCTTCTTCGTCTTCCAATCCCCAAAGTCATCCATAACCGAGCCATATCGCTTTCTCCATATATGCTTAAGAAATTGAAACATCTTGCTGCTTCAAGCCAGGTCTTCAATCGTCAAAATCGGTATGATAAGCTGCTGATTCACATGCTGTTACATACGAAGGAGTCACTGCGGGCGCACCTCCCAGCGACTTTGGCGTATTCTCGCAGACATGTACTGGAGGCCATGGAGCGATTCACGGATTTTTTCGTCAAACCGACAAACAGCTCCTTAGGGAAAGGAATTATGAAGCTTTCGAAGCAAGAGAACGGCACTTGGGAATTGTTTTGGAGCAATAAAGAGCCCAGGGGGCTAAGCCGGGAAGAAGCGCTGGCTTTTATTCAAACCAAGGTTGGAAAGCAATCCTATCTCATTCAAGAGGCCATTTCCTTGGCAACACACCAAGGCAGGCCCTACGATTTACGAGTTTCTGTGCAGCGTGGAGCAAGGGGCAAGTGGCAGGTCAGTGGGATTGCAGGAAAAGTTGCGGGCCAGGGCAGACAGGTTACCAATCTAGGCAAAGGCGGTGAAGCTTGGCGATGTGAACCCTTATTTCAACGCAGCGGGTTTCATCCTGAGCGTATGAAAGAAGCTGTTGAGCAGGTGTCCCTAAAATTAGCTGAAATATTGGGCAACCGGTTACCAAATATGGCGGATATCGGATTGGATATAGGTGTCGACAAGACGGGACACATCTGGTTTATCGAGGTAAATGGGAGAGACCAAAGGTACGAGTTCAAGCAATTAAAAATGGATGATACGTTCTATCAGACGTATGAGACACCGCTTTTGTACGCCAAGTACCTACTAAATAAACGGGGATAATCACCTATCCAGAAATGGAGAATTCATCTAGTACACTAGCAGTGTACTGCGAATAAACTACTATTATAGCGCTGTAAAGGTGGAGTTTGATAGTGAAAAATAGGGTGTTAGTCATTAAAATGAATTTATTACCCTGGTACAACGAGCTAAATGATGATTTAGAAATCAATCATCCGGCATTCCCTGCACCTGTAAAAACGAAAATTTTATTGTTCGGTGAGTTTTCAATTGTAGCGATTAGCCGATTCGAAACAAGATTAAGAC
>NZ_JBFTQB010000289.1:0-6810 GCF_056398785.1 Paenibacillus sp. 01T422
GATCGAGCGTCTCACCAGTCACACGTTCTACAATAACTCCAAGCAGAATCATGCCGAGATCGCTATACCGCATATCTTCACCTGGCAGAAAATGCAGCTCCTGCGCAATAATCTCCGCAAGAAGCGTTGGCCGCTTCTCCTCTCGCGGTTTAACAGGCAAATCCGAAGGTAAACCGGAAACGTGCTGTAAGAGATGACGAACACTTACTAAAGAGTGACGGAAGTCAAGCAAGTACTTTTGCACAGGAGCATCTAATGAAATTTCACCCTTAGCTACTAGAAGAAGTATTGCCGGTAGTAGCGCTGTCACCTTCGTCAAGGAGGCAATGTCAAACAAGGTATTCAAGCGAATCTGGCACTTCTCGGTGCCATTAGAGAAAGAACCATAAGATTTCTGGAATCGAACACGGTTCGATATCGTGATGTCCAGAACAGCGCCAGGCAATAATCCCTCTTGCAACCAGCCTTCCACCAAGCGATCCACGTTATCCAATGCGTTTCCCCACACTAACTGCTTGTCGAGTCATATCCAGCGATTTCACACTTTCCTCGTAATGACAACCAGCGATTCCTACATATAAAATATCTATAACATTCAGTTGGGCAATTCTTGACGCCATCGCCCCGCTGCGAATACTTTTCTCCAAGGTACTAATGAACAGCTGGATATCAGCAAGTTCCGCTACCGGATTAGCTCCGAATCTAGTCAATGTAATAACTACAGCACCATTTTTCTTCGCTACAGCAAGCGAACGAATCATATCCTCCGTCTGACCCGTATACGAAATACCAAAAACGACATCACCAGGAAGCAGGTTAGCAGCAATGGTAGCTTGCGCATCGAACCCTGTCCCAATCTCGCACCAGCGGTTAATCCGTGAAAGCTTTTGCTTGAAATCCTCTGCAATTACCCCCGAGGCTCCGACGCCAAAAACACCAATTTTCCTTGCTGCACTTAGCGTTTGTATAGCTTTCTCCACACTTTCCGGCGAGAGAACGGTTAGTGTATCTTGAATCGAAACGATATTATTCGTTGTGACTGATTTAATGAGTTCGGCAACAGAACTGTTCGCATTAATTTCCTGATACGCCTCTGTCGGCAATGACGTCTGCGATAAATCCCCGGCGACTCGCATCTTAAGTTCCTGAAACCCTTTAAAATGAAGCGATCGAGAAAGTCGTATGATTGTCGCTTCACTAACACAGGCAAACTCTGCCAGCTTCTGTACCGAAAGACTAACTACCTCTTGCGGATGTTCCAAAATATATTGTGCAACTTTGCGCTCACTCGGCGTCAAGCTTGCCATAGCGGCTTCAATGCTCACTAATCCACCCTTTAACATCGGCAACATCCTCAATGGTTTATTCGATAAATTAAGATAATGTTAATAAATCTAACTTTATATTCCTCATTATAATGAGTTTTATTTCATTTTGTAAATACTTTTATGAAATTTTATTTCTACAGTGTTATGTAACCTATCACACTTAAAAGTTAAAGCGTATACATTTTTTCGACATTTTTTTTATTGCAGAAAACATAACATCACCAACTTCTACCTCATCAACCAATAGCAAACTTCATCACATCTGGCGGAATCCAAATAAAAAAAATCCCGATCTGCATCGGGATTCATCACTTTCCTCTATATACTACTACTAACCGCTAATCTTTATTGTGGGAACTATAGTCCTATAGATCCAATATATTTATTTTTTCCTTACCAGTGGAAATTAAACCATTGAAAACGGTGAAGACCATTTGCTTCACTTTGTCCGCGGTTAATGGTTCCCCGGTAACTAGCAAGCGGTAAAACAGGGGACCGTAGATCAGATCGATACTGGATTCTACATCCAGTTCCTTGCCTAACTCATTGCGATCGATCCCTCTTCGCATAATCATCGCAGACTCCGAACGGCGCGGATTAATATAGTATTCTCTGAAAACTTGAATCAATGCAGAATCCATCTGTCCTTGACCAATCAACTCGGAGATCACTTTTCCTTCTTTGCTTTCCATAAACAAAGATAAATTTACGGCATGTATCGTAACATCTTTCAGAACAGAGCCTGTATCCGGAATCGGCAGCCGACTTGCCGCAGCTTCAAAAAAACCTTCCGCTACGACAGCGGCTTTATTGGGCCACCATTTATAGATGGTCGCTTTGCTCACGCCTGCTTTTTCAGCAATTTTATCGATGGTTACTTCTTCAAAACCACCTTCCAATAGCAGCTCATAAGCGACTGTCAATATCACATGTTGAAGCTTTACATCTCTCGGGCGACCTTTTTGAGCCATTCAACTGACCCCTTTCTATCCTTTGCCATCAGTATATATGAAAATTAGTGTATTTACAAAACGCTTCGTTCAGTATATAGTGATAGCTATTAAGTAGACGAATCGTTCACTTAATGCGAAATCATTTTTAGCAGAGGGGGAACATTATCTATGAGCAAGTCCATTTCAAAAGTGCAAAACGAAATCTCAACAACAATGATGGTTGTTCTGGCTGCAGCATGCGGCCTTATTGTAGCCAACCTTTACTATTCCCAAACCCTTGTAGGTCCCATCAGTACAGCGCTCGGTCTGCCTTCAGCAGCAGCCGGGTTGATCGTAACTTTAACGCAAATTGGCTATGTAGCCGGCTTGCTATTCATCGTTCCGCTGAGTGATAAAATCGAGAATCGGCGGCTGATCGTGACATCTCTGACCATCGTGGTCTTAGCTTTGATCCTAGCCGCTGTTTCAACAAATTCCATGCTGTTTCTGACAGCTGCCTTGCTGATCGGATCCGGTTCTGTAGTTGCGCAGATCCTCGTCCCTCTAGCAGCTTCCCTGTCAAGTGAGAAGCAGCGCGGCCGAGTCGTCGGAAACGTCATGAGCGGCCTGTTGCTTGGCATCATGCTCGCCAGGCCAATTTCCAGCCTAATCGCTGGCCTATGGGGATGGCGGACGATTTTTGTCCTATCCGCCGCTTGTATGGCACTTTTAGCTCTTTCGCTGGCTAAAGTAGTACCAAAAAGGCACCCTGAAAGCACCTTAACTTATACACAGCTTGTGGCATCCTTGATTGAATTGTTCAAAAAGAATCCGATATTGAGACGTCGTGCTTTTTATCAAGCTTGCCTGTTCAGTTCGTTCAGCCTCTTTTGGACGACCGTACCCCTCAGATTGGCGGATGAGTATGGTATGTCCCAACAAGGCATCGCTTTATTCGCGCTTGTTGGTGTGGCGGGAGCAATCGCAGCTCCTATTGCCGGAAGATTGGCGGACAAAGGCCTTACCAGGACGATCACTATAGGCGCAATCGTGACTGCGGTCTTATCCTTTCTACTCATTGCCTTGCTTCATGACAATTCACTTTTTTCGCTCATACTACTTTTCGTTGTCGCTGTCACGCTTGATATGGCGGTTTCCGGTAATCTGGTGGCCAGCCAAAGAATTATTTATTCGCTTGGGAATGAAGCCAGGGGTAGACTTAACGGCTTATTCATGGCTATTTTTTTCATCGGCGGAGCGGTGGGTTCATTCTTAGGAGGCTTGACCTATGCACATGGTGGTTGGGTATCAAGTGCTTGGATTGGGGTCGCATTGCCCTTCATCGCTTTGTTGTATTTCATGACCGAGCGCAAATCCCGTTAAGGCGGGAGCGACCTGTTCCAAGGGGCGATCTGTCTCAGCTGGAATAGTGGGAAAAACTACCGTTAAACTACGCTATATGGTGGTAGGGAATGAATTAGCGGTAGCAGCTACATCTAAATCGTCGGTAGCTGGCCAAAACTTGGTAAACTCAGTGAAAATAGAGGTATAAATTCCAGCTAATTGCCCGAATTTGGATCAATTGCTGATAATAGCAGGTGTAATCGGCGTTAATTAGAAGTAGTCCAACTACTCAGGGGAGGCCCTGTTCCAAGGGACGATCCATCATACCGTCTCAGCTGGAATAGTTTGGCGCAAGCAAGCAGGCCCCAAGACATCAAATGTACAAGGGAGCTGCCATCAGGCAGCTCCCTTGTACATTTTAATTTTATAACAGCGACAAGAGTTGCTGAGCCACTATATAGCCAGAGCCACCGTTCACCCCGTGACCAGGCCAGGTCGCAGCGCCAAGCATATACACATTCGGAATAGCCGACTGGTGGCTTGGCTGCCCTGGCAATGGGCGAAACAGATAGCTTTGTGCCAAATCGTGTGYGCCACCGTATGGATCTCCCGGTCCAGCGTTCGGATTGAATCGAGCAATTGTGTTTGGTGTTACAACATATTTGCCAATTATCGCACTTGGTATATTTGGAATATGTTTGCTCACAATATTTAATACTCGCTCTGTAAAACGCTCTGTGAGATCCTGTGTCCAACTACCATCTCCAACATCGATTTGGCCGGCGGCATCCCCGCGCGGTCGAGTAGGCACCTCAAGCACTTGGATGCGCATGATCGCTTTGCCTACTGGTGCGCGCGCAGGGTCGAGATTCGTGGAACAATCCACGGTAAAGGTTGGTTTCGCTGGAAGCAGATCAGCCATCCCCTGTGCAATCGCTAACGTAAATCCATCTAGACTATCCGTCAAATGAGGTTGTCCGACTCGATCAAAACGTGCATCCGGCCAGCGCGGCGGCTCGCTTAAGGCCAGATGAATCTGTACGCATCCGCGGCCATATCGAAACTGTTTCGCTTGAGTACGCAGCGTCAAGGGTGCATCACTCTCATCTAGTAGTGAGAGATATAACTGATCCGGCGTGGTCGATGCCACGACAGCTTGCTTCGCTATGTATGTTCTGCCTTCCACTGTTCGCACACCAACAGCTTGACCATTCTCCACTATGATACGCTGGACCAGCGTGTCCGTCAGAATCTCTCCGCCTTGATCCTTAATCAGCCGTACCAATGCCTGAACCAATTGTTCACTGCCGCCTGACGGAGTTGGCATACCGCCGCTCATCAATGCCATGGCGGTGAGCGGGACCCAAATGCCACTTCCGACTTCATCTGGCGTGCGGCCGAGATGGGTAACCCAAGAAGCCAACATCGCGCGCATTACTGGAGATTGCAGGGAATTCACCACATTGCGAGCAGTCCCAAAAAGCTGCCCCGCAAATGCCGAATAGCCTGAACTATGCGCATCATGAAGCAGCCGTTTCAGGATAGGAGCAGCCTCCTGGCTGGAAAGATCCATGCTGAACAATCCGAACACATCGTTGACATAGGGATTTAACTGTTCAAAGATGCCTGCCAGGGCAGCGCCGTCACCTGGAGCCAGGCGTTCCGCTTCTGCGATAAGCTCATCGAATGAGCGTGGCAGTACAGCCGTGCGTCCATCTTCCATGGAAACCCCAGTTGGCAGTTCCGTATTCACATAACGCAGTCCGCGAGCTTCCAAATCCTCCCTTAGCTCCGCATAAGCGGGTCCTGTTGTAAAAAGAGGATGCGCCGCCGCATACACATCATGCTTGAAGCCTGGCAGCGTGAGTTCCTCGGTCCGCACAAAACCGCCTGCACGATCGTTTTTCTCTAAAACTAGCACACTGCGACCAGCACGAGTTAAGTAGGCAGCTGTTATTAAAGCATTGTGCCCGCTGCCGATAATGACAATGTCGAAGGTTTCCATTCTATCACTCCTTTTTTTTAATTTGAAGCCTAGTAGAAACTTATTCTAACAATTGCTATATCATTACTTCACCCACGATCAAACATCCGGTACTTACTCACTAATCCAAGTGGAAATAGCAGAATTTGTTTTTGAGGTGAATACATTATTAAGATTTCATTAAGTCATCCGGCAGGACCTATTACAATTGTCGCATGCACTCGAGGCCCTATGACCTATAGGATACAGAAAAAGGAAAACCTGAAAGCGCCTTTCCCGATTGAATCCGAAGTCGACCACGTCATACCATAGTACGCGCTCTTAATCAACCATTGGACAAAAAACGACCTATATTCATTTTTCACACATAGGCATACAGGCCTAATCATCGACAATGACTAGGATAATACGCTCATTGTAAACAAGATTCGACAACAGATATAATCGCGGTGAAAATAAAATTTCCAAAATAATGAAGAATGTTGTTTCTTTTTGTCAGCAAATGACATCTAACAAGCCCAATTGGGCGCGAAGAGGAGGAAAATGAAGAAATGCGTTCACCCGAGAAAAAGATTCGCAAGAAATTGACTCAGACAGCATCATCAGCGCTTGCTCTTTCAGTGCTTCTTGGGTCCTGGAGCGGTTTTCCTGCGCCAGCAGCGGCAGCAACAGCAGCCGAAGCTTCCCACCTGCTGACTTATGAGGGTGCAGCCTATGCCTCATCAACCGAAGGAGGCTTGACGCCGGACAAAGCGTTTGACGGCAACACCGACTCCCGTTGGGGCAGTTCGTTCAACGCCGGTGAGCAGTGGATCTATGTTGACCTCGGCTCCAAAGCCAAGATCGAGAAAGCTGTTCTTCGCTGGGAAAATGCCTACTCGAAGTCGTACAAGATCCAAGTATCCGACGACGAAACGAATTGGAAAGACATCTACACAGACACCAAAGGAGACGGTGGCGTTGACACCATCACCCTGTCGGGTGAAGGACGTTACGTCCGCATGCTGTCTCTTGAGCGCAGCGGAGGCTACGGCGTTTCCCTCTATGAATTTGAAGTATACGGTACAGGCGGCAGCAATCCACTCCCTGTCGTACTTGGCGAAGATGTCGCTTTGAATAAAGCGGTAACCGCTTCTTCAACGGCTGCACCTGACAAAGACAAACCCCTCTTACTGCCCGAATATGCCGTGGATAGCAATGCGACAACAAGATGGTCCTCAGC
>NZ_JBFTQB010000290.1:0-6808 GCF_056398785.1 Paenibacillus sp. 01T422
TACATGCAATTGTGGGATTTGTGTGTGATTTGGAGGCAATTACCACATGCGATTTCTAATGTTTAAAATAAAAAAGCCCTCCCCAGCAAGGGGAGGACTCCACTGTATTTACATCAAGATAAAATCCTTCGTTAGCATGAAGATGGATTCAATCCATCTGAGCACAAGATGCGGTACAAAGCCTAGAGCAACGCCAATAATGGCACATAACCAGACCGTTATGCCCAAGGTAATGGGCACTTTCACCTCGGCCGGCTCGTAGTCGCTGCGCATGAACATTTGACGTACGACGCCGAAGTAGTAGTACAACGATACAACGCTCGTCGCGATCATTAGGGAGCCGAGCCAGTATTGATGGGTTTGCATCGTACCGAGTATGATGTACAACTTACCGAAGAATCCTCCGGAAATCGGGATTCCTGTTAAGGACAACACAATCAGTACCATCGCAGCAGCGGTAAAAGGCGCCCGATAATACAGACCTCCGAAGCCTTTGGCTTCGGTATGTCCCTCCGCTTGCTCGATAATCATCAGTACCGCGAAAGCGCCGATATTCATGAACAAGTACGCGATCAGATAGAAGATGAATTCAGAGAAATTCGCATAATGGACACCTGAGAAGTACGTTGCAATTGGAACAAGCAAATATCCCGCATTGGCAATTCCCGAGTAAGCCAATAGTCTTTTCATGTTCGTTTGCTTCAAGGCAATGAAATTACCCGCTACCATAGCGATTGCAGCCATGACCGAAATGGCCAGGAACACATCGGATTGGAATTTCGATTCCTCGAAGGACGTAAATCCGAACAAGACGTAGAAGACTCGGAAAAGGATGGCAAAGCCGGCACCTTTGGACACGACAGCCAAGAAAGCTGTCACAGGTGTAGGTGCGCCTTGGTAGACATCCGGCGCCCAACTGTGGAAAGGGGCGGCGGCGATTTTGAAGCCGAATCCAGCAAGCAGCATAAAGAACGAAACATAGAGCAGCGGCTCATATGAACCTATGATCGATGGGAGCGCAGCGCCAATCTGCGAAAGATTGCTCGAGCCCACCATGCCGTATAAGAAGGACATGCCATACAAGATGATGGCAGAGGATATGCCACCCATCACTAAGTATTTAAAGGCTCCTTCATTGGACTTGCTATCCTTCTTCTTCATCGCTACAAGTAAGTACGAGGTGATACTAAGCAGTTCCAGCCCTACGTACAGCGTAATTAAATCTCCGGATGAAGACATAATCATGGCGCCCAGCGCTGCAGGCAGATAGAAGTAATAATACTCGCCTACATGCGGAATCGCATCTTCTTTTACGAAACTTAGACTCATCAGAACGACGAAGCCAGTTCCTACTAAGGTGAACAATTTTAGTATATTGGAGAAGTCATCCACTCTATAACTCTGATTGAGCAGCTGAATCGCCTCATCCGGATTCAACTGGAGCAAGACGAATACACCGGAAATCACAAGACCTACCAAGGTTAACCATCCAATAATGGAACGACTCAACCTGTTTGGCAAGACCAAATCCAAGAGAGATAGGATGATCGCGGTGGCAACCAGCGTAAGCTCAGGCAGCAGATGTACTAAATCGGAGACTTGGAGTCGAAGCTGTTCCACCGGACTAACCTCCTATCTTCCCGGCTACGCTTTGGATCAATTGATCCAAGCTGCCTATCGTTTGCTGTAGCGGCTGGCTCAGCACGCTTGGGTACACCCCGAGCAAGAGGATGAACGCCACCAAAGTAATCATCGGCACCGCCTCGATTAATCGTGCATCGCGTATCCCTTGCAGGACCAGAGTTGGCTGCTTAGGGCCAAACGTAATGTTTAGTACCCCGCGCAGCACATAAACCGCTGCGAGAATGATCCCCAGTGTACCAACAATCGCGTACACCCGGTGTGTCTCGAAGAGTCCGAGGAACGCGAGGAACTCACTGATGAAGCCGGATAAGCCCGGCAATCCGAGCGATGCCATCCCCGCAATCAGCAGAATCCCGCTGATGAAGGGAACCGACGACGCGAGACCGCCTAAGCGATCGAGATCGGTCGTGTTCGTCCGTTCGTAGATGCTGCCGACGAGCAGGAACATCAGGGCCGAGATCAAACCGTGTGAGATCAGTTGGAACACGGCACCCTGCAGGCCCGACACGTTAAATGCGGCGAGACCAAGCAGGACGATGCCCATATGGCTGATACTCGAGTAAGCCAGCACGAGTTTGAAGTCTTTTTGCACCATCGCGAGAATGGCACCGTACACGATGTTGATTACGCCTAGGAGCGCTAGCATCCAGGCCCACTGCTTCGCCTCCGCTGGAAAGAACAGAATACCGAAGCGGATAAGGCCGTAAGCTCCCATTTTCAGCAAAATACCGGAGTGAATCATAACGACAGCAGGCGGAGCCTCTGTATGTACTTTTAACATCCATGTGTGGAACGGGAAGATCGGCAGCTTAATTCCGAAAGCGACCAGCAGCATAATGAACACGGTCCATTTCATAGCTGGGCTTAGGAAGAATGGAGCCCCCTCTTGATTCACGTATGCAGCAGGATCTTGCAGCAAATTATGCGCAATCGTATGAATATCTCCGCTGTAGTAAATGATAGCCTCTGTCTGCGACGGATCCTGGTTGAAGCCTGCCGTGCTGACAAGAATAAGAAACGCGATCAGCATAATCGCTGAACCAAGTCCATTGTAGAGAAGGAAGCGATTGGCCGCTTGCTCTCTGTTCATATACCCCCATATTCCGATCAGGAAGAACATCGGCACGAGTGTAATTTCGAAGAATAAGAAGAACAAGAACAGGTCCTGAGCCATAAAGACGCCGAACATACCGGTTTCCAGCAGCAGGAATAAAATAAAGTACGTTTYCCAACGTTTCTTGATATACACCGAGGCTAGAGCAGCCATGGACGACACAAGAGCAGTTAAGAATACAAGCGGCAATGAGATTCCATCTACGGCTACGCTGTATTTGAATTCAAAGAAATACGATGTAATTTGTTGAATACCCTCATGGTTCAGTGGGACTTTGATCCAGCTGAGCTGTTCTTTGTATTGAATCGGATCACCTTGAAAGTTGTAATCAACATACAACCATGCTGCCAAAATAAGCGGAATCAATGTCGTGATGATACCGATTGTTTTGATTAAACGGCCGCGATCACTTCGAATGAAGAGCAGGACGAGCACGCCGAGCAAAGGTGAGAAAGCGATCAGACTGAGTATAGGTAGATTAGCCGGCATGGATGAACCTCCTTCCTGCGATGGCGAGCGCCAAGATCAGCATCCCTAGAATCATGATGACACCATAGGTCTGCATCTGACCATTTTGAAGACGGGAGCCCAGGCGGCCGAGACTGACGACAGTAAAGGCGACCAAACGCACGAGACCATCAATGATGTACACATCAATCAGTTCAAGAATCCATCCCAAACCGCGCAGCGGCTTAACGATAAGACTGTCATAGATTTCATCCACGAAGTATTTACGGTTAAGCAGCGTGTACAACCATGGCAGTTTACTAGATATGACATCTCGCGGAATCGTGCGTTTCAGGTAGATCAAGTACCCTAGTCCAATACCAAGCAGCCCAGCGAGTGTGGATAAAATAATAACGATCCAGTTGGCTTTCTCGTCATGTTCTTGACCCGTTAACCAGTGGCCGAGCCACTCGTTGAACGGCGTATTCACAAATCCAGCAACCACAGCGAGTACAGCCAGAATGATGAGCGGTATCGTCATCGTGGACGGCGACTCATGCGGCTCATGGGCGTGATCGTCGTGCCCGTGCGCCCCTTGCGCTTTCCCTCTAGGCGAACCTAGGAAAACCAGGAAGAAGAGTCGGGACATATAGAACGCTGTGAAGAAGGCCGCAATCACACCAACCCAGAACAATAGCTGATTATGTTCATATGCTTCTGTCAGAATCATATCTTTGGACCAGAACCCTGCGAATGGAAAAATCCCCGAGAGAGCCAACGTTCCGATAGCGAACGTCCATGTCGTGATTTTCATTTTGCGGGATAATCCGCCCATTTCATTGATGTCCTGCGTATGAACAGCGTGAATCACACTGCCTGCGCCCAAGAAGAGCAATGCTTTGAAGAACGCATGCGTGAACAGATGGAACATCCCAGACGTATACGAAACGCCGATACCGAGTGCCATCATCATATAACCGAGCTGACTTACGGTTGAATAGGCGAGAATGCGTTTGATATCATTCTGCGCGATCCCAATCGTTGCCGCAAAGATGGCCGTAAAGCCGCCCACATAAGCAACAACCATTAAGGCATCCGGCGAAGCATGGAAAATATCAAACGTACGCGCTACCAAGTACACCCCTGCGGCAACCATGGTTGCTGCGTGGATCAGCGCACTGATTGGCGTCGGACCTTCCATAGCGTCAGGCAACCAGGTGTGCAGCGGGAACTGACCTGATTTCCCCATCGCCCCGATGAAGATCAGAACCGCAATCCAAGTGACGATTGTAGGGTCGATTTTGCCCGTAGTAAAGGCATTATGTATAGATGTAAAATCAAGCGCATGGCCCGGCATGTACCAAAACAGCAGCAGGATGCCAATGAACAGACCCACGTCCCCGATGCGGGTAACGATGAACGCCTTTTTCGCAGCAGCCTTCGCCTCTGGCTTGAAGTACCAGAAACCTACGAGCAGGAAGGAACACACCCCAACAAGCTCCCAGAAAATGTAGAGTTCTAACATATTTTCCGAAATGACTAGGCCTAGCATGGAGAAAGAGAACAAAGCGATATAACCAAAGAACACATGGATTCGCTCGTCGCCTTTCATATAACCTCTAGAGTAAATATTAACGAGGAGAGAGACCAACGTGACGATGACCAGCATTAAGGCATTCAAATTGTTAACCTCAAACCCCATACTCAGGGTGAAATCGCCAACCTGCAGCCAATTCAGCTTATCCCACGTATAATCCTCAACTTTGCCGCCGATGCGTTCAACAAATATCAGCATAGCGACGATAAACGAGGCGAACATCGCAAAAATACTGATATAAATGCCCAAGTCCTTTAATTGACGTCCCATAGCCGTAAGCGCTAGAAAAGCAATCAACGGAAACAACGGAATGAGCCAGGCGTACTGTGAATAGTCCGATACCATATCCTTGTTAGCCTCCTAGCGCTTCATAGAATCCAAATCCGTTACATCTACTGTCCCTTTGTTTCGGTAAATCGTTATAAGAATCGCTATCCCGACAGCTGCTTCTGCAGCTGCAATCGTAATGTTAAAGAGGGAGAAAATCTGACCTGTCAGTGCTGGATGATCCCCAAGCTTGGAGAAAGCAATTAAATTTAAGTTCACCGCATTAAGCATCAACTCAATGGACAAGAGCACGATGACCCCATTTTTTTTCGTTAAAGCGCCGTACAGACCGATGCAGAACAGGATTGCAGCCAGCGTGAGATAGGGAGTAATGATGTTACCCATAGCTAATCCTCCTCTCTCTTCGCGACGACAATAGCGCCTATGAAGGCGACCGTCAGCAGCACAGACATGATTTCGAATGGAATCACATGCTGGTTATACAGCAGTTTGCCGATTTCTAGTGTATTGTCTTTGCCGGCATCTAGAGAGCCTTGTGAGACGAAAGTCGTTTTTTGAATCGCATAAAATAACACTCCGAACAAGCCCAAAGCGCCTACAATCGCCAAACCCTCGTGCCAAGGACGCCTCGGCTCCTCGTCTTCCCCTTGTCTGTGCTTCGTCATMATAATGCCGAAAATCATGAGGATCGAGATGGCCCCCGCATAGATCAACACCTGCACGAAAGCAACAAACTCAGCTTCAAGGATAATATATAGCCCCGCCAAGCTAATGAACGTAAGCGCAACGGCAATGACCATGTGAACAACTTTGGTAAAAGAAATCATAAAGATCGCTCCGCCGATGGCAAGAAGGGCGAAGATGAAAAATGCCCAGCTTGAACCGCTTGAGAGGAAATCACCAATTCCGTTAAACATCTTTCTTGGCCCCCCCTTTTGGCATGGCCGAGTTATTCTCCTGGCGAATGTTTTGGTTATTCTCATTTAACCATTGCAAATTTTTGAAAAGATCGTCGCGACTATAGGAACTTAGCTCGAAATTATTCGTCATTACGATCGCTTCCGTCGGACATACCTCTGTGCAAAGATCGCACAAAATGCAAATTTCGAAGTTGATATCGTACGTATCAATGACCTTGCCCTTTTTATCAGGGTCCGGATTCGCTTTCCCCGTCAGTGTAATGCACTCGGTTGGGCAAATACGCGCACATTGATTGCACACGATGCATTTCTCTGGGTCAAAATGTTGAATACCGCGAAAACGATCCGGCATTTYTATCGGGACCTCAKGGTATGCGTACGTGATTTTTTTCTGTGTCATGCTTTTCAACGTTACGCCTAAACCTTTGATTATGCCTTTCATTCGTTTCACTCCTTAGAGTTTCCGTAGGAAACTTGCATCGTAAGCATTCGCTGAATTTTGCTTAAACAAAACTGACATCGTATGCGTAGGCTTTGTTAAAAGATCGTCATAATGATCGCCGTCACCAGCATATTGACTAACGACAATGGCAGCAGCACTTTCCAGCCGAATCCCATGAGCTGATCAATCCGTACGCGAGGCAACGTCGCCCGCAGCCAGAACAAGACGAACACAACGAGGGAGAATTTCAGCAAGAACCAAAGGATTCCTGGAATAAAATCAAGGAATGGAAATGGTGAATGCCATCCACCTAAGAAAATCAGGCTGGTTAAAGAAGCAATAACAAACACGTAGAC
>NZ_JBFTQB010000291.1:0-11579 GCF_056398785.1 Paenibacillus sp. 01T422
ATATGGAGGATATTAATCTCAGTGATTTTACGAGTCAAGTTTACGTCTCAAGAAATTATCTTGCCATTATTTTCAAAAACGCTACGGGAGAAAGCTTTAACAACTATCTGACGCGCGTACGAATCGAAAAAGCAAAGGAGCTGCTCTTGGATCGCAATATGTTGGTCTATGAAGTGGCCAAAAGAGTTGGGTATAAAAACGTTCCTTATTTTAGCAACCTGTTCAAGAAATATACCGGCATGAATCCTACCGACCTAGTGAAATGAAGGGAAGAAATCTATCTTTCTATAGGGGTGAATCCATTGTCTTTGCAACTTCATGATTTGAGTGGTTCTGTTCGAGACCAAGTGTATGAAACGTTGAGGGATAACATGATTGAGATGAGCTGGAAGCCAGGGATGCTGATCTCCGAATCGATGGCAGCGGAAA
Source organism: Paenibacillus sp. 01T422 (assembly GCF_056398785.1). Lineage (NCBI taxonomy): Bacteria > Bacillati > Bacillota > Bacilli > Caryophanales > Paenibacillaceae > Paenibacillus > Paenibacillus sp. 01T422. The sequence goes on from NZ_JBFTQB010000291.1 coordinate 430, forward strand.
TGATGCTCGTAAGCCGAAGGGTCATTCGTGAAGCATTTGCGAGGCTGGCGAAAGTCAGATTAGTTGAAATTATTCCTCAGAAGGGCTGCTATATCACGAAAATTGATTTGGCACATGTTGATGAAACCGGTTTCATCCGTGAGCAGCTGGAAGTAGAAGTAATCCGCTTAGCTTGTATGAGGATGACGGCGGAACAAATAAACGTGCTTCAGGATTTGCTTGAACAACAGGAGCTTGCTCTGGAAGAGAAGCAATTCAAAACATGCATCGAACTCGATGATCAGTTTCATGAACGGATTTTTGTTGCGTGCAATATGGAGCGAACATGGGCTGTCCTGCAGCAAAAGTCAATGAATAGCAAACGGGTCCGTTTCTTAATGGAGCCGAGTTCAGATCATTGTCGGACTATGATCAGTGAGCATAAAGTGATTTTGCGAGCTATTGAAAGCAAAGACCCTGAGCAGGGTGTAGCTGTATTACGAAAACATTTCACACTGCAGGATTATGATAAACTTGCTTTATTGCATAAATATTCGATTTATTTCATATCCAATGCCCCACACCTTCCGAGATGAAAGCATGTTCACTTTGCATACCGGCAGAGGGCGTGTTTATTTAACTCTAACGGACACCGTTGCCGTTATATGCGGAAATTGCCCCATATTTCAGGGGTAACGGACTCCATAGCCGTTAATCGGCGGATAGACACGCTAATTACGCAAGAATAATGCGAATAGCTGCGCTGGAGTCCGTTAGCTTGTGTATAGGCCACATTTTCGCCGAATAAGGGCGACTGTGTCCGTTAGCGAAGCAACAGCTCGGCGTGAAACCAACGAAGCGTGAACCCAACAAAGCGGCGACCCCTTGGTCATGTTTATGACTCTGGGGCAGCCTCTTCCAATTAACGGGAAATACCTCCGCTATTCCGTGGAGTTACGCAGCTATAACAAGAATAAATGGCATTTCTGCCGTTAATTGAGGCGTTTGAGCTGGGAAGTAGGGTTTCGGAGCGAATTAACTGGAGATTTTCCAGTTAACTGGATTTTCAAAGGTGTTCATGCTGAAATAACGGGAGGATTTCCCGTTAATATGGAATCAGCTTCGCCGCGTGAACGGTTCGGTGAAGGGGGACGATCCCCTTGATCCTACAGACAGTTATTTAAGGACGAAGAGGCGACCCTTCAGTCATCTATGATGACTCTGGGGCAGCCTCTTTTTCCTTAAATAAAGCGACTCCCCCTATACGCGTATCGTCCGAGCTCCAGCCTGCTGCGATGACGTCGGTGTATACATGACGGTATCGATGATGGACCACCATTTCATACAATCGAACATTTTTGAGCCGTTTGCACCAGGAAATAAGCGGGGTTTCGACTGTTTTACCGCGTTTGCATTTTCTTGATTTCGGCCAAAACAGCAGGTTGGAAGGGCTTACAAAAATGTCCGATAGGCGGAAAATGGATATGGCGGCATACTGAATCTACACCGCTCGCGAGGCGACCAACTTTCTTGGAGGTGAAGTGGATGAAACGGGTGACTGCACCTAATTCAATAGAAATAACGCAACCGGGTACCCGTGAGCATGCGAAACGCCGTGCAAGCGTAACGGGACGATTGCTGAAAGACAAATGGCTGTACTTGCTATTAGCTCCGGGATTGCTATATTTCATCATTTTCAAATATGTCCCGATGTGGGGCGTGCTGCTTGCTTTTAAAAACTACCAGCCATTTCTAGGTTTTTGGAAAAGCGATTGGGTGGGCATGGAGCATTTCCGTGTGTTTTTCACGAACCCTGAATTTTTCTTGCTGCTGCGTAACACACTTTTACTTTCATTTTATAATTTGCTGTTTTTCTTTCCGGCACCAATCATTCTAGCACTGCTCTTAAATGAAGTTCGCTTGGCTTTCTTCAAAAGAACGATTCAAACGCTGATTTATGTGCCTCATTTTATTTCATTAGTAATCGTGGCGAGCTTGACGTATGTGTTCCTGACAACGCAAGGCGGGATTGTGAATGAGATGCTGGAGCAGTATACGGGCAACAAAATCGATTTCCTGGCTAGTCCGGAGTGGTTCCGTCCGATGATCATCCTCCAGACCATTTGGAAGGAATGCGGATTTGGCACAATCATCTTCCTTGCCGCTCTGGCAGGTGTGGATGTTGAACAATATGAAGCAGCCATTATGGACGGCGCAAACCGCTTCAGACAGGTATGGCATATTACATTGCCTTCGATTCGAAGTACGATCATCATTCTCCTCATTCTTCGGATGGGGGATGTTCTGGACAACGGTTTTGAGCAAATTTTCTTGATGCTGAACCCTTTGAACAGGGAAACAGCGGAAGTATTCGATACTTATGTGTATATGATGGGGATTACGCAAGGCGCGTTCAGTTATAGTACAGCGGTTGGTTTGTTCAAAGCCATCATCGGCGTCATTCTTGTTCTCGGCGCAAACTGGCTGGCGAAGCGTTTCGGCCAATCCGGCATTTATTAGGTGAAGGAGGAGAGGCACATTGAATAAAAAATACAGAAGCTTATCAGGGACCGTATTCGACGTAAGCAACTATATCCTGCTTAGCATCATCGGGATCGTGGCCGTTCTGCCCTTCATCTATGTGGTGGCTGGTTCTTTCGCCTCGGATTCGGAGTTGACGCAAAGAGCGGTGTTCCTGATTCCCAAAACGTTCACTTTATCGGCTTACGAATTTATTTTTTCAACGGATACGATTTTGAAAAGTATTTGGGTGTCGCTTTACGTAACCGTTCTGGGCACGATGGTCAATTTATTTTTCACCGTAACAATGGCGTATGCCCTATCCAAAAGAGGGCTGATGGGCCGAAATACGGTATTAAACATGATTGTTTTCTCTATGCTCTTCGGTGGCGGGTTGATTCCGACTTATATCGTTATTCGCGAGCTGCATATGATTGATACGTATTGGGCTCTAATGATTCCGGGGGCTATCAGCGCTTTTAATCTGATCATCGTCAAAAACTTCTTCCAAGAGCTCCCGCAAGAGCTGGAGGAAGCGGCCAAAATTGATGGCTGCACAGAACTAGGCCTTCTCTGGCGCATTGTTCTTCCTTTGTCCATGCCCGTTCTGGCGACATTCACTTTGTTTTATGCGGTTGGTCACTGGAACAACTTTTTCTCCGCCTTGTTGTATCTCAACGATCCTGCCAAATGGCCGCTTCAGGTCATGCTGAGACAGATTGTTCTGCTCTCGCAAATGGCTGCAGGCGATATGAGTACAGTCGATCCGCAGTTCGTGAAGCAGCAGGAGCAGTCCATCAAAATGGCGGTCATCGTCGTCGGCACCATCCCTATTTTGCTCGTCTATCCGTTCCTGCAAAAGCATTTTGCCAAGGGGGTCCTTATTGGATCGGTCAAAGGGTAAACGGATTACGATAGTTAATCTTTACAGTTTCTTGGCAATTCAGCCTAGGCCATGCCCGGAGACTGCCCATTGTAAAGGAGGAGCGATCATATGAAAAAGAACTCAAAAAAATGGATTTCCGTCGCAGCAGTCAGTACGGTGGCTATGACAACCTTAGTTGGCTGCAGCAGCGGAGGTAAGGATGCCGCAACCACTCCTTCAACCTCAGCATCAGCTGCACCAGGCGCAGCTACGCCTGCCCAGCAGCAAGCTCCACTGGATCTTAATGTCATGCTGCCGATTTTCAAAACGAACTTTCCGAAGGACGACGGCCCGGTTGTGACGGAAATCGAGAAAAAGACCAACACGAACATCCATTTGGAATGGGTACCTAATGCGTCCTATACCGATAAATTCAACATCACGCTCGCTTCTGGCAAGCTTCCAAGCATCATCTATGTACCTGACGTAAAAAATCCGAGCTTTGTGAATGCAGCGAAGTCCGGCGCGTTCTGGGAAGTAGGCAAGTATTTGAAGGATTTCCCGACGCTAAGTCAGGCGAATTCCATCATCATGAACAACTCTTCTATTGATGGCAAAAACTACGGCGTTTACCGTGGACGCGCGCTTGGCAGAAACGGGATTAACTACCGGAAAGACTGGTTGGAAGCAGTGGGTATGCAGCCGCCAAAAACAATTGACGATTTCTACAATATGTTGAAAGCGTTTAAAGAGAAGGATCCGGATAAAAACGGTAAAAATGACACGTACGGTATGGTCATGGTGAAATGGACCGGTCAATGGGCAAGCAGCTTTGATATTATGAAGCTTTGGTTCGGCGCCCCGAACAAATGGGGTGTCGTTGACGGTAAGTTGGTGCCTGAGCATCAAACACCGGAATATCTGGAAGCATTGAAATTCATGAAAAAGCTGTATGATGAAAAGCTGATCAACCAGGACTTTGCTGTATTTGATTCGGCCAAATGGAACGACCCAGTCGTCAATAACCAAGCCGGCGTCATCATTGACGTTACGGATAATGCGGCTCGCTTGGACGATAAAATCCACCAGACGCTTGCGAAGGAAGGCAAGGATCAGCCGGACATTCACTACATCGATAACATGATTGGCGTTACAGGGAAATCGGGCCTCAAAGCGCTGCCAACCTCCGGTTTCGCAGGATTGCTTGCTATTCCGAAATCGTCTGTGAAGACGGAAGACGATGTGAAACGCGTGCTGAAATTCCTGGATCAAATGAACTCGCCTGAGCTTACCACAATGGCTGGTTATGGCCTGGAAGGCAAACATTATACCAAAGAAGGCGACGCCGTAGTGCAGTAATGGTTGAGTAGTTTAGGGTAGATGCAAGCGAGCACACAGGCACGTAGGATCCGCTAATGAAGTAGCGGATCCTACGTGTCTTTTGCTTGTTGCCATCATGTCACGAGCGGGCGCGCGAAACTACAGGACGCTATTTTCGCCAATAACAGCGATTTGGGCGGGTAGGGGGAACTAGGGTCCGCTATTTCACCACGTGGGGCCAATATTTGGCTGATGGGGGTGAAATAAGAACCTGTAGTTCCCCACCAACCCCCGAAACTGTGCTTTTCGCCAAAATAGGGGCATAGAGTTCCCTTAATTGGGGGGATGCGCACCAACCCGCACCCGCACCCGCACCCGCACCCGTACCCCACCCCGCATATGCGGGGGAGTTCCCTTAAAAAGTCGGAAAAGTAGGGGAAATACACTGATAATTAACTTCCGCCCGCCAACTTTCCGTAATATGCTCAAGGTTATAGTGTAAATAGTTGGAAGCTAAACTTAAGAATGGGTTGGTGAAAACATGCGCTTAAGCACCGTTAGAGCAAGATTCGGTAACATGCAGGGCCGGACAGACGGCGGCAAAGGCCGCTTTTTTAGAAAAAGCCTAATCATGATTTTTATCGTTTCCGGCATCCCGGGACTCATTATGGGTGCGCTGGTGTACTGGATGGCCGGCGGGCGCGTCGAGAGCGAGCTGCTGCAGCTGCACTATGGGCAAATTGAGCAGCGTTCCCAGAACATTGACGATCAATTGAGTAATCTTGAGCTGCTCCTCTCACACTGGGCATTTGACAATAAATTCGACTATAGCCTGAACGGCTTCGATTTCGTGAGAAACTTCGAAAGAACGCAAGATATTACGAGAACGCTTATCGCTATGCAGGGCTCCAATGCGCTGGTCAAGAAGGCGGAGCTATATGTCGGCGGTTCGAGCACAGTCCTTTTTAATCCTGAATATACCATGCTAGATAACAAGACGACTTCGGGCATGTACGATAAGCTGATTCACGGCAAAAATGTTACCTACTGGACGCAGTGGGCTTTTGATACGACTCATCCTGATACGAAGGATCTGACGCTAATTCACCATATTCCAGGAGGCAGCTTGCATCCTTTTGGCGTGTTAGTGTTTAGATTCGACAACGATAAAATTGCGAACATGTTGAGAACGATGACGCCGTATGATGAAGGGGAAACCTTCGTTTTGCAAAATTCAGGCGAGCTTTATGTCTCATCAAGCGGAAGCGCTTCCAATTCGCCGTTCGTCACGGCTTTGCGGGAGAAAATTGCAACGTTGGGCTCTCCCAAAGGCTCCTTCTTTTTAGATTACAAAGGGAAGACCTATACGGTTTCCTATGGCAGCTTATCCAGAATTGCCGACGATTGGACTTACGTATCCGCTTCTCCAATCACCAGCATTATTTCGCCTGTGATGTTTATTTCTAAGCTGATCATCACGGTAAGTTTAATTGCTTTGCTGCTCGCGGCTTTGCTTTCTTGGCTGGCTTCGCGAAGCATATATTTGCCGGTCAAACGACTCGTCACGCTGCTAGGCAGTCATGCGAATTGGGCAGGTCGAGCAGACGAATTCTCCGTGCTCGAAAAGCAGTGGCGAGACCTGCACACGGAGAGTCTTGAGCTGAATACCAAACTCAGGGAACAACTGCCGCATGTGAAAGACAGCTTTCTACACCAGCTGCTACAGGGCTACCTGAACGAATACTCGGAGGAAGACTTGCTTCGCCGTATGGAGCGATTTAAGTGGGATGTTAGGCATCGGCATTTTACTGTACTGTACGTCCAGTTAGTCGGTATGACGAATCTGGATGGGACGTTCCGCCATGGCGATGAGGGGCTTGTGACGTTTGCGGCGGTTAACATGATCAAGGAGCTGGCCTCCCAACATTTCGAGCAATGCGATACGCTCAATTTCCATGACCTTACGGCAGGTCTCTTGCTTATTACACCGGAAAATCAATCTGTCGTGGACGCTTTTGAGATTTTCAGTGAAGAGTTGACACAGTACATTAATCGCATTCTGAAAATGCACGTCACCATCGCGATCAGCCGTCCAGTGGCGCATATTTCCGATGTTCCGCTTGCTTTTGATAGAACGAAACAGGCAGTCAGCTACCGTAATTTTGAAAATGTAAACCAAATTATCGATATGGAGAAGGATCATCTTAATGGAGATGATGCTGCGGAGCCGCAATACCCGTTTGCGCTGGAGCGGGAGCTCATTCAGGCGCTTCGTACCGGCCGGGAAGAGGAGGTGCATGACATGCTGGCCTCTTTCCTCGAAACGCTGTCTGGCAAAGGAGCCAAAGAAATCGACGTGCAGCAAGGCATGCTGCATCTGCTCGGCAACGTTCAGCACRCAATTATGGTTTCCGGCATTAACCCGAATCGGCTGTTCAAAGGGGCGAATTTGTATGAGCAGCTTTCCCAAATCAGGGAGCCGAGGAGAATCCTGGAGTGGTTCCAGGACAGGGTCCTTGCCCCTTTTCAGAAGGAGCTGTCGGGCCGCTCCGATGCACAGGTCAAGCGTATGATTGAGCAAGCAATGATTTATTTGCAGCAAAATTATAGGAATGATATCTCGCTCGACAATTGTGCGGATCATACCGGCACCAATCCTTTTTTCCTCAGCAAGACGTTCAAACAGGTAACCGGGAAAAATTTTATCGATTATTTAACAGAACTGCGTATGGAGAAAGCCAAAGAATTATTGCGCGAGTCAGAGATTAAAATCTGCGATGTTGCCGATCAGGTCGGCTATCAGCACAGTTATTTTAACCGTATATTTAAAAAGTTGGAAGGCATGACGCCGACCCGTTATCGGGAGCTCAGCCGAAGCATTTGAACCTGTAAACAATATTGTTTTAATGGCATAAAAAAGTGCAAATCGCCCAAGCAGCCCCGTCAATAATGTCTCATTGTAGGCAAGAGGTCACATTTCTACAATGTAGCTATGAGGGGAAGGGAGATGCATACGTTTGACATCGGAAACGAAAGTGAAACTGAGCTGGTTAACCAAAGATAAAGCCATGTCTATGCCAGTTGGGATGACTTGGGGAATACCGTGGAGGGAAGGCGAGCTGCGCAGGGAGGAGTCCTTGCTTCTAGCGCATGCAAACGGCGAGGGGGCAATCCCGCTGCAAAGCTGGCCGACGGCTTATTGGCCGGATGGTAGTGTGAAGTGGTCGGCACATGCGGCAGCAGTTCCACACCAGACAACGGATAGTTTAGTCATTAAAAAAGGAAGCGGGCCTGTCTCTGACAAACGTGTCATCGTTCAAGAGACAGATGATACGATTACGCTGGATACAGGTGTGATGGTGTGTACGCTGGGCAAGCATGGCGCTCATTGGCTCCGCAGCATCGTTCGCCAAGGGGCAGAGGTCTGCAGCGGAGGTCACTTGATCTGCTTGAAGGAATCGCGGACAGAGGTATCCGGGGTTCGCACGATAACGGAAGAACCGTTCGAGAGCCGCATCCATCAGGTGGTTGTGGAACAGAGCGGGCCCGTCCGCGCGGTGGTGAAGCTTAGCGGCAGGCATCGAGCGGTGAATGGCTCGCGGGAATGGCTGCCTTTTTCAATGCGACTGTATGTTTATGCGGGTTTGGAGTCGATTCGGCTTGTGCATACGTTCCATTATGATGGCAATCCGAACGAGGATTTTATTAAAGGGCTTGGCATCCGTTTTGCGGTGCCAATGCGAGGTGCCCACTATAACCGGCATGTCCGGTTTGCCGGGGATAAAGGGTATTTTAGCGAATCGCCCAAAACGCTGCACACACGGCGCACGAAAGGGAAATACCGGAAGCTATTTGAACGTCAGACACTAGGCGAGGAGGTTGTCTTCGATCCACAGGAAGACGGCTATTTCTTAAGCTTGCTGGAAGATTCGGCAACGTGGGACAGCTTTAAGCTGGTTCAGGATTCTTCCGATCACTACCGGATCTGGAAGCAAACGAAGGCCATATGCAGCTGGGTAAAAGTGACCGATGGAGAGCGGGCAGGCGGGCTTGGCTACGTTGGCGGGGAAGGCGGCGGCCTGGCTGCTGGGCTGCGCCATTTTTGGGAGAAGCATCCGTCAGGTTTTGACGTGCAAGGCATGGCAGAGGCGGAAGCCGCTTTGACGGTGTGGCTCTGGTCGCCGGACAGCGCGCCAATGGATCTCCGCCATTACGATACGGAAACACATGTAGAGTCGTCGTATGAAGGTGCGGAGGAACTCCGCGCCACGCCGTATGGAATCGCTAACACGAGTGAGATGACATTATGGTGCTTGGCAGCGACACCAGGACCTGAGCTGCTGGATAGCTTGCTTGCGGAGACTCAAGATCCGTCTTTGCTTGTTTGCGAACCGGCGTATTATCATGCTGCGCGCGCTTTTGGTTATTGGAGCCTTCCTGATCGAAGCGGCATGACGAAAGGATCGCTGGAGCAGCGGCTGGACGGCATTATCGCGTTCTACCAGGACGAAGTGGAGCAGCGCAAATGGTACGGGTTCTGGGATTATGGCGATTACATGCATAGTTATGACCCGGTTAGACATGTGTGGAACTACGATCTCGGCGGATGTGCTTGGCAAAATACGGAGCTGGCGCCAAATATGTGGCTGTGGATCATGTTTTTGCGCTCAGGCCGGGGGGATATTTTCCGCATGGCAGAGGCGATGACCCGGCACACGAGCGAAGTCGACGTGTACCATTTCGGCGAATATGCCGGGCTTGGTTCACGGCATAATGTGGTTCATTGGGGCTGCGGCTGCAAGGAAGCGCGTATTGCCATGGCCGGCCTGCATCGGTACTACTATTATTTGACGGCTGACGAGCGTATTGGAGATATCATGGATGAAGTAAAGGATTCCGATTTTACGACTGTAAATTTGGRCCCGATGCGAGCTTACTTCCCTAAGGACGAGCACCCGACACATGTCCGTGTGGGCCCGGATTGGGCGGCCTTCAGCTCCAACTGGATGACCCGTTGGGAACGTTATGAGGACACGGCATATCGGGACAAAATTATCGTAGGGATCGCATGCATCAAAGGCGCGAATTACGGCCTGATCTCCGGACCAACCTATGGCTATGACCCGAAAACTGGCGTGTTGACGCCACTTGGCGATGATAACTGGGATCGCCATTTGGCGATTTGTATGGGTGGCCCGCAAGTATGGTTCGAGCTCGCCGATATGCTGAAGGATCCGAAATGGGAGGAAATGCTGGCCGACTTTGGCGTTTACTATAACAAATCGCAAGAAGAGAAGGACCTGCTGACGAAAGGAGAGATCAGCACCAAACATTTCGAACATCCTGTGCTTAGTGCGGCGATCGTGGCTTTTGGCGCCTACTATAAGAAGGACGAGGTAACCGCGCGCGCGTGCTGGTCCATTCTTCTGGGCAGCCAATTCGCCAGGGTTGATCTGCAAAAAGACGCTTCGCATGTCAAGCATGTGAACGAGCTTAAGGAGATCGATTGGATGAACACGAATGAGGCAGCTCAATGGTCTTTGAACACCATTATCGCATTGGAGTTCATCCCGGACACGTTACCGGAGGAAGGCCAAATGGCTCCTTTTATCGCGGAATAATCGAATATGCAGGTGTTTGCGCCTTAATAAAAAGTTTTACATATGGAGGGATATGACATGCAAAAGACGTTGAATGAACCATTTCTTATTGGCAAAATAGATATTCAGGCGGCAGGGCCCCGCTGCAAAATGCTGCTCGGTGATCTAAACGGAGACGGCCGGATGGAGGTGCTCATGGTGCACCCTGACAACCGCCAGGATGTAAGGTACATTCCTCATCAAGTGCAATGTTTGACTGCGTTCGACTTGGAGGGGAACTTACTTTGGCAAACTGGCAAGCCGGACTCTGGGGCGGGGAGTCAAGGGTCGGATTATCCAGCGCAAATTGCAGATATCGACGGAGACGGACGCTTAGAGGTATTGTGTGTAATGGATAATCGATTTTTGATTTTGGATGGTCAAAATGGGCAGGTAAAGGCTTCGCATGAATTGCCAAGCGAGCACGCTCACGATTGTATTATCGTAGCGAATTTGACAGGCGGCGATGCGGCGGGAGCGAGGGATATCATCCTGAAGGATCGCTACCATACTCTGTGGGCGCTCGATTCCGGGTTTAATCTTTTGTGGAAACACGAAGGAAACCCTGGGCATTTTCCTTGGGTATACGATTTCGACGGTGACGGGCTCGATGAAGTCATGGCTGGTTATGACCTGCTTGACCATGATGGTCAGCTGCTCTGGAGCTGTCGGGATTTGGATGATCACGCAGACTGTATTTGGGTAGGCGATGTGAACGGAGATGGGGAGCCGGAGCTTGTGATCGGCGGCAGTGTCACGGTCATGTATGATCGCCATGGCCAAGAGCTTTGGCGTTACGAAGGCTCAATCGAGTCGCAACATATCGC
>NZ_JBFTQB010000292.1:0-11905 GCF_056398785.1 Paenibacillus sp. 01T422
AACGATGAAAAACATCGTTACATGGCGTAAGCAGCACGGATACGCGGGGGGATGCTCGTGCAACGATGAAAAACATCGTTGCACTTTAAGAGAAGCGCGCGGAGCGTGTGGTAACGATGAAAAACATCGTTACATGGCGTAAGCAGCACGGATACGCGGGGGGATGCTCGTGCAACGATGAAAAACATCGTTGCACTTTAAGAGAAGCGCGCGGAGCGTGTGGTAACGATGAAAAACATCGTTACACGACGTAAGCAGCACGGATACTTACGGCTTACAAGCGGTATTGAACCGAGCTTTAAGCGTTCTTCAAGCAGTACTGGAAATCCCGTTCCATCTATGTTCGCAGAATAATCGAGCACTAATGCGGATTTCCCAGGAACGGGTAGCGTTCTTGAAGCGTTCTCTCAGGCCCAAAGCCCTCCAGATGAGAAATGGAGGATTCTGGGCCTTTATCTCTCTCCGCATAATGAAATAATGGAGGGTTTTGGGCCTTTATCTCCTTCCGCATAGTGAAATAATTGAGGTAGGTGAAAAAGGTGAGATCGGATGAAGATGTAAGAAATGTGATCTACAAGGAAATGTGTGAATTGAGAGGAAGATGATCACGAGATAAGATAAGTCCAGAGTTCAGCAAAACGATTCATTGTTATCGAGATCAAATATTGAAAATCAAATTTCAAGGAAGGTGAGAGAAATAGAGAAGCTACTCAATACTTCAGTATCTGGGAAACTCAATAGGAGACAGGCATTTGATCGCATGCGTTTCCGGCAAAATGTTCCCATTATGCTTATGTTTTTACCGGCGTTAGCCTTTTTCCTTATCTTTCGCTATGCACCTATCGGGGGTCTTGTTATTGCCTTTAAAGACTACAATTTTGCGGATGGCGTGTTCGGAAGTCCCTGGGCAGGCTTCAAAAACTTTGAGATTCTGTTCTCGCAACCTCAAATGCTGCGAATTATCCGCAACACGATTATTCTGAGCTTTCTACAAATTGTTGTCGGGTTTCCCTTCCCCATTATCTTAGCCATCCTTTTGAACGAAGCTAGGAAATTGTGGTTTAAAAAGCTGGTGCAAACCCTTGTTTATTTACCTCATTTTCTTAACTGGGTCATCTTAGGCGGCATTATTGCCCTCGTATTTGCCCAGGAAAAAGGGGTTCTGAATCATTTTGTTACCCAATGGTCAGAAACGCCTTATCCCTTTTTGTACAAAGAGAACAGTTGGATAGCCATATTTGTGGGCAGTGGGATATGGAAGGAAGCAGGTTGGAACGCCATCATTTATTTGGCAGCTCTTGCTGCGGTTGACCCGGCGCTGTATGAAGCAGCTAGCATGGATGGTGCAGGCAAGTTAAGGCAAATTTGGAGTATTACCCTGCCAGCTATATTACCGACCATCGCGATCATGTTTGTTCTATCGGTTGGTCATTTCATGGAGGTCAGCTTCGACCAAATTTATGTGATGCAGAATTCGGCGGTATCCGCTGTCTCAGATGTTATCTCAACCTGGAATTTTCGGGTGGGGATTAATGGTGGCCAGTTTAGTCTAGCTACGGCAATGGGCTTTTTCGAGTCGATGGTCGCCTTAGTGCTCGTCATTGCAGCCAATGTGATAGCCAAACGAACAGGCAATAGTCTTTGGTAGAAGGGAGTGTATTCTCATAAAAGCTTCGGTTACTGAAAAATTTTTCTATGTACTAAATTATGTGCTTCTTGGAATTATCGCTGTCAGCTGCTTACTCCCACTGTTGCATATGTTTGCTCTGTCGCTCAGTACGAATGATGCCATTGTATCCGGATTTGTCAGCTTGTGGCCGATTGGATGGAATTTCGAGACGTATCATCAGCTTTTTACAGGCACGCGGATTTTACAAGCGGCTCGTAATAGCATCGAGGTGACACTAGTTGGAACGGTTCTCAGCATGTTATTCACCATTTTAGGGGCATACCCCTTATCAAGGAAATTTATGTACGGTCGAAAATTTTTCACAATGCTTATTGTATTTACCATGGTTTTCAATGGAGGGCTAATTCCCACCTATCTGGTCATTAAATCACTCGGATTGGTAAATACCTATGGCGCACTTTGGCTGCCTGGACTAATAAGCGTGTATAACATGTTGGTCATGCGTTCCTTCTTTAACGGGTTTCCAGAGGAAATTGAAGAAGCTGCCCGCATCGATGGCTGTGGAGAGATCAGACTGATGCTTCAGATGATTCTACCGCTTTCATTGCCCGTGCTCGCCGCACTAACACTTTTCTATGGTGTTGGCTACTGGAACTCCTTTTTCAGTGTCATGATTTACATCAACGATTCCAGTAAGAATACGCTCGCCGTACTTATTCAGCAAATGATTTCTAGCCAGCAGCTGTTGCAGGAAATCGCCAACACTTCTTCGGAGGATCTCACATCCGTTACACCGGAATCGATTAAGGCGGCAGGGGTATTTGTCATGATTGTCCCCATGCTTATCCTGTATCCCTTTCTGCAAAAGTACTTCGTTAAGGGCRTAATGATTGGCTCTGTTAAAGGATAGTTCGAACATGTGGATCTCTGACAAGTCTGCTCTTCCTAAAAGAAGAATGCTTGTATACAATATGAAACAGGAGGGTTATTATATGAATAAAAAAGCGCTAGTTATCTCCACAGTTGCGTTGACGCTTACGGCAACTTCACTGGTCGGCTGCTCCGATGGTAAGACGGGAGTAGTTCAAACCTCATCTTCACCTACATCAGCATCTGCGCGTGCCATGAACCTCTCGATGTCGTTTTATGATCGGGGAACGATTGCTCCAGACCTCGGAACAGCCGAAAACAATATCTGGACCAAATTTATCCAGGAGAAAACCGGCGTAAATTTAAAGATTTCACCCATACCGCGAGCAGAATCCGTTAACAAGCTGAATACACTTGTCGCGTCGGGGTCAGCGCCGGATGTTATTTTAGAATACGATGTGGGATTCCGTAATCAGCTGTATTTACAGAAGCAGATTATGCCAATCGGAGATTTGATCGATAAACATAGCACAACTTACAAGCAACTCTTAAATAAATTTCCGCTACTCAAAAAGCTGAGCACGAGGGATGACGGTAAGATTTATGACTTTGGCCGCATTCTTGGTTATGTGCCGTACAGCTATACCGTAATTAGGCAGGATTGGCTGGATAAGATGAAGTTAACCGCGCCAAAGACGGCGGATGAATTATTGCAAGTTGCGAAAGCGTTTGCAACGCAAGATCCAGATGGTAATGGCAAGAAGGATACCTACGGCATGAATTTGGCCGGTGGCGGCAGCTTAATTGATCCAATGTTCCAAAATGTAACCTGGATTATCAAAGACGGCAAGTGGGTTAAGGATTGGGATCGCGCAGAGGCTGCTAACGCATTCCGCAAGAAGCTATTTGATGAAGGCATCGTTGATAAAGATTTTCTGACTGATAAGAATGGCAAGAAAGCTGAACAGGACTTTGTTACAGGCAAGATTGGTATCTATACAGGTGCAGGCTCGTACAAAGTTTTCACCTCTCTATATGAAACATTGCGTAAAAATGTTCCGGATGCCAAGCTTGTGGCCATCGCTCTTCCATCCAGCCAGTATGGCAGCTTTTCACCTGATTTCAATCCACCGGTGCAATTGACAGGTGTTTTGAACGCCAAAACGAAAGATCCTGAAGCTGCAATCAAAGTGATTGATTATTTGAGCTCACCGGAGTGGGTCAAAACAACTTATAGTGGCATTGAAGGCACACATTACAAGCTTGACAATGGCAAAGAGGTTCCGATTAATGCGGATAAAAATAAGAAAGAGCTGGACTGGTTGGGAGACTTCCGCATGTTAGGCGGCCAATATGTGTATAACGAGTTTGATACGACGATGAAGGGTTTTGATCAAAGCAATCCACTTCAGAAGGAGTTTTACGATCTCGGTAAAGATATTTTCAGCCTGAATATTTCGAAGGACCGTCCGTTAGCCAGTATCATGCTTGGTGGTTTCATGCCCACGCTTCCTGCTGACATGCAGTTCATCTCCAAGAACTTGCTTGATTCTGCCAGTAACCCAATTGGGGATCTATGGAATAAAGCAATTGTCAGCGGAGCCTCGTATTCTTCGGCGCAAGCGAAGCAGGATGCGATCAAGATTTGGGAGAAATCGGATGGGAATAAGCTGGAAGCCTGGTATCAAGATTGGTACACGAAGAATAAGGACACGATGGTGACTCAGAACGATTTATTTTCCATGAATTTTAACTAAAAGAGTATGGAGAATGCTGTCGGCAGATTTCTGCCGGCAGCCTTGTACGTACCGTCCCTATTAGACGGTTTCGCCTTTTCATTCCGAAGCCCGAGGAGAACATGCCAATGTTAAAGAAACACTCTTGGTTTTACCGTTTGGTTACAACCTATTTGCCAATTGTCTATTTGCTTGTTTTCGTCCTGTTTTTTGTCTTCTTCATGACGATGAATAAGCAGTCCCAAACGCAAACTGTGAGTGCAAATGAAGCATTTACGCGCTATACCATGCTTCAGCTTAACTCGATTCTCGGCAACATCGATCAGAATGTGAATGCGGCAACCGTTAATAATAGAGAGTTTAATCAGTACATGTTTCAACTTTACGAGTCGGATGCCAATCCGTATTTACTGCGCAATAAGGTTGCGGAACTCTTCAGGCAAGTTCAGGCTGGTTTTCCGTTCATTCAATCTATTTATTTTTACCGCAACATAGATAAGACGGTACTCGGTACGGAGATGTATCTGCCACTTGCCGATTTTGGTGATAGTAATTTCGTACAGGAGCAGTTGAAGCAGCCACTTCCTAGCATTTGGACGAATGTAAGAAGCTATAAAGTACTTCCTTCTCAGCCCTATGACATTGAAGTTGTTTCTCTCGTTAAAAAAGTCCCATTCCTAACAGAGCCGAGTGGTATCCTCATTGTGAATATCGATATATCGAGTCTTGCCTCTTGGCTGCAAAGCATTTCTGTAAACTCAATTAGTTCAATTACACTAGTAGATCAGGCAGGACAATTAATCGGGCAAAGCAAAGTAAAAGCCAATAAGGATATCCTTAACTTGAAGTTTGAAGAGACGGGTTGGACGTTTAACAGCGGTATCAAAGAATCGTATCATTATGGGATTTTCTCAGAGCTCTACTACAGTTGGATCATTATCGGAGTTGTTATGGTTCTGATTGCCTCAGCCCTAATTATTTATTTGTCCAAACGATATGCGAGACCAATCGATGCGAGTATAAGCCGAATTACCGACTATTTGAACGATCAGGTGCTGCTGAAATTTGTACTGTCGAATGTGTTCAAAGAAACGGCTGAGCAGTATGGGATAGGGATTTGGAGTGAATGGATATCCGTTGATAAAATGAGCATACTCTTTGGCGCTGACGGCGAACTCTCAATGGCTGATATTAGTACGATTTGTGAGAGTATGCGGTCGTGGGTAGAATCCAATCTTGCCTTCACAGTAACGATCGGAGTAGGGAGAAAGACGGAGCGTTCAGAGGATATCGGTGAATCCTATGAGCAGGCTGATAAGGCGGTACAATACCGCTCCGCATTTGGAAATAACCGAGTGATTCACTATGAGGTCATAACTCGGCAGACGGAGACCGAGCTGTTTGATATTTTGCAATTGATCCGTACAATTGTCCAGTTATATAAGAGTGGAAACGATGAATGGTATAACCAGTTCGATTTTCTTTTCAAAGCGATCAATCGCGAATTGTATACCCGGGACGAATTAAAGAACCTGCTTTACTATATGACCTTTACTTTTACACGTGAATTATCCGAATTTCCGAGTGAGTATACCGAGTCCTGGCGGGTGGAGGCACTTATTCCTATTTCCCAAGCAATTGACCGTTTCGAAATGATGGAAGATATCAAGAAGATACTTGTGGAGCGGCTCAGCACCGTCGCTGAGATATGGAAGCAGCTGCGTGAAACGAAAAATCACAGGCTGTTGATTCACGATGTGAAAGCCTATATTGATACTCATTACGCCAATGCAGACCTGTCCCTGCAACTGCTTGCAGAGCAATTCTCATTAAGTAAAAATTACGTCAGCCGCTTATTTAAAGAAGAAACCGGTGAAAACTTTATCGATTATTTAACGTCGCTGCGCATCTATCATTCGAAGCAGCTATTGGAAGACACGGATACTTCGATACAGGATATCGCCGGACTGGTTGGTTATGAGCATTATTTCTCGTTTAACCGGGCATTTAAGAAACTGACGGGTTTCCCACCGAGTGATTTCCGGAAGAAACGCTTCATTGAAAAAACACTATAACTCAGTGAACTCGGTGTGTATGTCATTTTTCAAGAGGAGATGGTTCAGTTGTCAAAAAAGTGGCAGGCAAGTTGGTTGACGGATCGTTCTTTTATGGATTTGCCAAAATCTAATTTCCACCATAAAGAACTTGATGAATTCGTAGTAGAATCACATCCATTGGATTTACAACATCACCATTGGTATGCAAGAACCGTGTTTGTGCTGGATGAGAAAAGCGTGGATGAGAAGGAGATCTGGCTTCATCTGACGGCAGATGACTATTACAAGCTGTATATCAATGGCGAGTTCGTTGGGCAGGGTCCTGCTCAAAGTGACGCGAACCATTACTATTTCAATCGTATAGATCTTCGTTCACGTTTAAAAGTAGGGGGAAATGTCATTGCCGTTCATGTCTACTATCAGGGGTTGTTGAATCGCGCTTATAACAGCGCCGACTACCGGCAAGGTCTGCTGGCAGAACTGTGGGCTGGCGAGAATTTGCTGGTTAAAACAGATCGTACGTGGAAAGCGAAGCGGGTACACGATAATCAGCGCGGTGTGACTTTCGGCTACGACACGCAATTCACTGAGCATTTGGACGCAAGGCAATCAGAGATAGGGTGGACAGAAGTCGGCTACGACGATTCGGATTGGCAGCAAGCAGAAACGACGGAAAATATCGATTATACCTTTTTTCTGCAGCCAACTCCGCTAGTTGACGTCTATGCAAAGGAGCCATCGCATGTCCGTCAGCTAGCACCTGGTCATTATTTAATCGATTTCGGCGGGGAACTGACGGGTCAATTCGCCATGATGGCACATGGAAARGCGGGAGAAGAAGTGCAAATATGGTCCGGAGAAGAGCTGATGCCGGGGGATCAGGCGGTACGCTACGAAATGCGCTGCAATTGCCTTTACTATGATCAGTGGACATTATCCGGTGGCAGCGATTTCTTCCAAACGTTTGATTACAAGGCATTCCGCTATGTGGAGGTGCAAGGACCGGAGGAATCACTGAGCCCTGCATCCTTCCATGCTATGGTAAGACATTACCCATTGGATGAACAAAGCTGTTTACTTAATAGCTCGGATGAACGGATGAATCAGATTTTCCATATTTGCAAAAACGGAGTCCGATATGGCGCTCAAGAAAATTATGTGGACTGTCCTAGCCGAGAGAAGGGTCAATATCTGGGTGACAATACGATCATTGGTCATTCGCATATGCTGCTGAGCGGCGATTTACGGCTGTATCGCAAGGCTATTGAGCAATTCGGACGCAGTTCTTCTGTCTGTGGAGGGCTAATGGCTGTTGTACCGGGACATTTCATGCAGGAAATAGCTGATTTCTCTTTGCAGTGGCCTATGCAAGTAATGACGTATTTCAATTACAGTGGAGATATGGCCTTCCTTCAAGAGATGTACCCGTATGCGGAAGGGTTGCTGCAACATTTTGAGAAATTTGAGCGTGAAGATGGCTTGCTGCAGGGTGTTACGGACAAATGGAATCTTGTCGATTGGCCGCAAGGGTTACGCGATAATTATGATTTTGAACTAACCAAGCCTATAGGTCCTGGCTGCCATAATGTGCTTAATGCACTATACATCGGGTGCGTGCGTACCGTAAACGAGATGCGGGATTTGCTGGGTGTTGACTATGAGAATCGTTTGCCCAAATTAAAGCAAAGCTTCATAGAGGTTTTCTATGATGAGGAGAAAGCCTTATTTAAGGATTCGGAGACTAGTAAGCATCATGCCCTGCATGCCAATGTGCTCCCTTTACTATATGGCATCGCTCCTGAGAAATCCGTCGTCGCTATCGTCGACATGATTCGGACCAAACGATTCGCATGCGGCGTTTATTTCTCCTACTTCGTTATGAAGGCACTTGCGGAGGTGGGGGAGTATGAATTGATCTATGATTTGCTTTCATCAGATGATGAGCATTCTTGGGGGAACATGCTGAAAGAAGGAGCAACTACCTGCTTCGAGGCGTGGGGTAAGGAACAGAAATGGAACACCAGCCTATGCCACCCTTGGGCAAGCGGACCCGTTCCTGTGCTGATTGAAGATATTATCGGCCTAAAGCCTGCTAAGCCGGGTTGGCAAGAAATCGCTTTTTGCCCACAACTTCCGGCGAGTTGGACGTCGTTTTCGCTGCAGTTACGTGTTCCAACCGGCAAGATTGAGCTCAGTTACAACGACGGGGTGTGGACCGAAAGCTTCCCGCCGAATATTACTGTCATTAGGGCGGAGTAAGCGGGCAGACTGGATGGACTGGGCAGACAGGATAAACCGGGTGAACCGGGTAAACAGGGAAAACAGGATAAACCGGAAAGAGCGGGCAGACTGGACAGACCTGACAGACCTGACAGACCGGACAAACCTGTCATTGCGGGCAAAAGTAGAGGGGGGCTAGGCTTTTGGTTAATCATACCAATGACCGCTTTCTAGAAAGCGATGCATTTCCTTTTTATGCGGCCCCCTACGAACTTGCGGGAGGACGGTACGTAGCTCCGCATAGCCATGAATTCGTTGAATTTGTCTACATCGTCGAAGGTGGCGGCTTACATACCTATAAAGGAATTGAACACAGGCTTCACACAGGGGATGCGTTCGTCATTGAACCCGGTACGGAACACTCGTACAGAGTGGGGGAGAGTGAACAGCTTCTTGTCTATAATGTCTTGTTTCATTCGTCCTTGATTTTCCACGAGTTGGAAAGGCTGCAGGAAGACTCCTCATTTTTCGATTTTTATTATGTCGTTCCTTTTATGCGTCAAACGGTCAAAGATCAACCCTCGCTGTGGCTGTCTCCAGTCGAGCAGAGTGAATTGAAGTCACTGCTCGACGAAATTGTTCGGGAGTTTACAGTAAAAGACCATGGTTACCGATCGATGATCCGATCCAAGCTGGTGGAATGTTTCGTTTTTCTAAGCCGCTGCAACCGAAAGAACAACGAAAACGTAAGGCTTGCCAGCACATCAGAAAAGCAGGCGATGGAACAAATCGCCCGCTTCATTGAATGTCATCTGGAAAAGCAGCTTAAGCTGGCCGAGGTTAGCCGTCTGTGCGGGATGAGTGTCTCCACCTTCAAGGCCAAGTTTAAAGCGAATACAGGTCGGACGTTTCTGGAATACCGCAATGACATGCGAATTATGGCCGCCAAACGACTGTTGGTACAGACAGAGTTCAAAATGATCGATATTGCCCAGGAGGTCGGCTTTGAGGACGTTAGCTTATTCAATCGTACGTTCCGACAGTGGATCGGCATGTCTCCCCGCCAGTATCGGAAGGATCATCTTTGAGCAGGTGCTTTGGCAAGCAGCGGGAACATAGGCCCGCGCAGCGGTTCTTCTGGCGTACATGGCTGCCCATCCGAAACCATGTGAGGTTTCCCGTTATAAGTAGTTCCGTCCGGCATATAGATGATTGCGTATGCGCGTCTAGGTTTATCGGTTTTATTCGCATGAGCATAATGAAAAGTAAGGCCGTCATGAAAAGTGCAACTGCCCGCTTTCAAAGGTACCATTACAGGCTTCCGCTCAGCCAACTCGGTCTCCTGAACAAAGTCGAAAATATTAACGGGATCATGCAACGAGATGTTCGTTAATTTCCCGACCTTATGAGATTTCGGTACGAACATCATACAGCCGTTATTCTCATCCACATCATCGAGCGCAATCCAGATGCTCATGCAGCCGTCCTCATTCATCGGCCACTTCGGAGAGTCTTGATGCCATGGCGTGGCATTCGTGTCACCAGGCATTTTCCATAACGCATGGTCGTGGAAAAAACGAATTCCTTTCGCACCTGTCAAACGTAAGGCAATTTCCGCAAATCGGGGGTGAAAGGCGAAAGTCGCCATGCCGCCGTGATCTCTCCAGGTGTTCACCTTCTGATTAAGTACTCTGGCATATGCGGCGTTGTCTTTCCCCGTTTTCACCGATAAGCCTTCCTTCGCACTCATCGACTCCTCCATATATTCGCGTAATGCAGCAAGCTCATCCCCATCCAGCAAATCATTGACTTGAACGAATCCGTTTTCTCGATAAAAATCAATTTGATCCTGAGAGATCCAACGGTCTGTCGGGTGTTGGCCGAATAGCTGTTCATTCATGGCGATCGTCCTTTCCATATTGGTTTGGTTTGGCGTTCACTTTTAAGATAAGTATAAAAGCAATTCTCGGTAAGAACTAGGAGGATTCGCCGATGATTCAGGCAGATTAGCTGAGGGTAGGCTATAAAAAAGCGGCAGTCTAGGACTTTGTTCAAGTCATAAACTGCCGCTATCTTTTTATAAGGCCCTAGTCTTGTAGGGGCTCTTTGGCTTGTTGCTGTTTAAGTGAAGCCTTCTTCGTAACTAACTGCTTGGAGAGATCAGCTTGAATACGGTTAATGTTTTTGATTTCTTCGTTTAACTTATTTATGCGTGTCATTTTGCTGCTCAAATCGCTGTGCGATTGACTTAACTTCATATCTCTTTGCAGTTGATTAATTTTAGATTGAGCTTTTTCTTTCTTTTTCTTCTCGTTTATGCTTTTGCTTTCTATGGCAGCAATTTCTTGCTGTAACTGATTAGTAATCGCTTTTGTGAAATTAATGGACATTCAAACACCCCATACTCGTTTAGTATTGCTGAGACATCATTCTACTATAAAAAACTCGGTTAAGCGAGGAGGGGAAGCAGGTTTATGAATAAAGCGATGGTGCCACCGATTCAGGAGGCTCATTGATGAGGCACGAGCTGACCTCGAAAGACTAATTGATGCAAGTTGTTATTGCGTACATGCACTTCTAGGCACAAACCCACATACACTAATACTAATCTTTAAAGCGGAGGCTTCCGAAACAACTARGATCCGCTAACAATGAGGGGGTGGCTGGAATGCCTGGAATTTTCAGTGCAATTGCTGTTTTAATCAAGCAGTTAACATTACTTGTATCCTACGTCAAAAATAACGCGTTTCCACAACCTTTAACGGAAGAAGAAGAAGAAAAGCATCTTAGATTGATGGCCGAAGGCAATGATTATTCTAGAAATAAATTGATTGAACACAATTTACGGTTAGTTGCCCATATAGTAAAAAAATTCGACAATACCGGTGAAGATCTAGAGGATTTGATCTCGATCGGAACGATCGGATTAATTAAGGCAATCGAGTCTTTCTCACCTAATAAGGGTACGAAGCT
Organism: Paenibacillus sp. 01T422; assembly: GCF_056398785.1. Taxonomy (NCBI): domain Bacteria; kingdom Bacillati; phylum Bacillota; class Bacilli; order Caryophanales; family Paenibacillaceae; genus Paenibacillus; species Paenibacillus sp. 01T422. Next base: position 11,487 of record NZ_JBFTQB010000292.1, read on the forward strand.
TGCGACTTTTGCGGCTCGCTGTATCGAGAATGAGATTTTGATGCATCTTCGCTCGCTGAAGAAAACACGCAAGGATGTGTCCTTGCATGATCCCATCGGAACGGACAAAGAGGGGAATGAAATTACTTTGATTGATATCCTCGGCACGGAAGCCGACGATGTCGTGGATAAAGTGCAGCTCAAAATAGAGAAGAGCAAGATTTATCGGAACTTAGAGATTTTGGATGACCGTGAGAAGGAAGTCGTTGTTGGGCGATTCGGCTTGGAGCTTGGCGGGGAAGAGCGAACGCAGCGGGAGATTGCGAAGGAGCTGGGCATTAGCCGCAGCTATGTATCACGGATTGAGAAGCGGGCGCTGATGAAGCTGTACCATGAATTTTATAAAGCAAAGCGGTAGGTCAGTCGAGCGTGTCTAATGA
>NZ_JBFTQB010000293.1:0-6748 GCF_056398785.1 Paenibacillus sp. 01T422
CTCTTTATCTGCGCTAACTGTAAGCTTCTCGTCAATTTGCTCTCTCAGCACAATATGCTTCATTTCTGCCTTCGACTCTGCTAGTAACAGGGATTGACGAACGACTTGCTGCAAATTCCAGCCTAGCGGTCGAAACACGACATTCCCTTTCTGGTTGCGATACCAGTCGAGCAAATTCTCGACAAGATAGAACGTGTTCTGTACTTGTCCTTGGAGTACTCCGAACAATTCGACATGCTCATTGTTATCCGCAGCAAGTTCTTCACCAAGCAGTTCGGTTATACTGACCAAGTGCGCGATCGGATCACGAACGTCGTGTGCTACAACAGTAAACATTTTGTCCTTAAACGAATTTAGTTCCAAAAGCTGGTTCGCACTCTCACGTAGACGTGCCTCGTTTTCTTTCAACTCCGTAATATCATTAAAGAGGATCATTTTTCCAATGGCTGTGCCTGAATCATAGATGAACGATACGCTGCATTGATAATATTTATTTTTATTGCCATCCGCTTGGGATCTGTAGAACGAGAACCGTTCGTTTCCGTGATGAGAGTCAAGAATGGGATGAATCAATTCAGGAATTGCGAAGAGAACCTCCCCGACATAGGCAGGGTAATGTTTCGTCAATGTGAGTTCCGGTAAGACGCATTCGGCCGCTTTGTTGTAGCTGACAATTTGATCCTTGTAATCGAGCAGGATAACACCATCCCGGATGGTGTCGAACACTTGAGTCAGCGCAAGCGGTGTAAATCGGAGCAGATTGAATCGCAGAATTCCCCAGGCATAGACGATCCCAGACACTGCGAACCCGAAAGGCGTCAAATCGACCACCATTCCAAACCACAAGGTTATATTGAACAACAAGGGCACTGCGGCTCCCATGGTCAGTACGATAATTTGCTTGCGAACAATTTTTGAAGACCGCCAATACATCGGGATAAATAGAAAAAATCCACACAATAACACGAAGTAATTATATAGCGTGTGTGCTTTATACCAAGGTCCTTTAACTGTTGTATACAATGGAAATGAAGTAGACTCATTGAAGATATATTGCTCATAAAAAAGGTGATGCCACTCATTGGTCAAATGGGAAAAAAAGACCCCTACAGGGATAACAAATAGTGCCACCGCAAGCCGTTTTCGGTAACGCGAAGCCGTCCCAGAGAATTGGATGACCTGGAAGAGCCATAGGGTCGTGACGAATGGAATGCCCACATATTCGATTTGAAGCGAAAGTTTAACTTCGTATAAGTTGCGGCTTAACAATTCGAAAGCATAACCACTTGCGTACCAAGCCGCTCCTATCATAATCAAAATCATCGTTCTAGCGACTGGTAAATGCCGTTGCTGATAGGACAAAAACGCAACGTATATCATGAATCCCGCTGCCAGAAAAAGCAGTAAGGACAACCATTGAACTGTGTTCACTACAGCGTCTCTCCTCACTATGGAACTGCCATGCGGGTCAGTCCTAAGTAAACCTCCTTTTCAATATACATGCTTATTCATCGAGTATCTACCCTCCCCCCTAGTTATTCAAGTAAATAAGCAGTAACAGCATTTCGTCAATTAGTAGGCTCAAGAACTTGAGGATACAAAATAAAAAAGCCGCATCACATGCGACTTTTCATGTAACCAATTCTTCTTTTGCCCTACACAGTCTACTGTTGCAAAGAAGTCCAAAAAAGGAGCGCGGCCACAGAACAAGCTCCTTCACTATCTCGATGAGACTTGTATTGATTTCTTTGCTTGTTTTTAATCGATAAAATGCACGTATTGCAGGAACCTTTTCAGTATAACTGCTGCCTGCGCCCTCGTTGCATGCTCCATCGGGACAAAACGTCCGTCTTCCATACCTTTCATAATGCCATCTTCCGAAGCTCGGACTACCGCCTCATGAGCCCATGAAGAAATGGATTCTCGATCCGTGAAAGCGTCTAGGTGGCTGCCCTCTTGCCCTTTCCCTTCACTACCAGTTCCTTGACTGGTCAAGGTTAAGGCGCTGGCGATCACAACGGCCATCTGCTCACGGGTAATCGGGTCATTGGGAGCAAAAAGGCCAGCACCGATGCCGCTAACCAGGCCGCTATCCACTGCTGCACTTACTGCAGATGCATACAATGCAGATGCAGGGACATCCGCAAAACGGGCACCGCCCCCGCTCTCCTCTACGGATAGCCCTAGTCCGCGAACGAGCAAAGCTGAGAATTCCGCTCGTGAAATGCTTCCCTCTGGCGCGAAACGATCGTTCGCCACACCGTTCACCAGCAGCTTGGACGCCAGATGCTCCACATCCGCTTTCGCCCAGTGATTGTTTAGGTCAGCGAACGTTCGAGCTTGCACATCTACAACCGTGTACATGCTGTTATGTGGCACGTTCAGAATCGCTTCGTTTGTGCCATCTGGACCAGTTTCCAGCTGTGCCGGAACAAAAACGACGGTGCCATTTGCCGGGATATACTGAACGGCTACCAGGTTACGGTTCATGTTCCCTCCGTCTAACTTAATGGTCCGAATCGAGTAAGATCCGCCAAAGTCATGCACCTCCAACGTTTGCCCGTTTGCTTCCGCCGTCACCTTGTAGTCAATGACATCGGCGGAAACAGCAAAACCTTGGGAAACGCCAATCCGATTAATCTCTTGTCGAACATTCTCGCTGACCTGCACCTGTATGATGTTCACGGTCAAATCCGATACTTCCGTGCCGAGACGCTCCGCCAAGCCAATAAGATCGATCGCGCTTATCCGCAACTGATAGCTGGAATTGTTCAGCCTCACCTCGATAATTGCATTAGGATAAGCTTGGGCCATATCCGCGATCCAGCCAGCCGGAAGCTGTGTTTGTACCGCTTGCTCCCGATTGCCAATTCTAATGCTGACAAGTGGTTCCTTCGCATCTTTCAGGAGTTCCAGTACCCTCTCCCTCGTCCGTTCGGGGAGGATAACCTGTTCGACCACCATGCCGTCCGAACGCGTAATCTTTTTGAGGTCGGAAGGATCGACAAGAGCGGTAATCCCGCCGTTCCTATTTATCTGCACATTCGTCTCCAATGTAGTCGGTCTATCGCCATTATAGCCATTATCCGATGAAGACGGGAGTGAGATCCCAGTAATATTGATGGTTTTCACTGTATCATTGCCTGCTTCGTCTAAGGCATATACGGTATAGTCGCCGTTAGCAGTAATCATGAATTGAGATGCGGCCAAAATATCGGTTCCTTTCGTTCCACTAACAAAATCAGCCTCGCTAAGGCTTCCAGGCAACCAACGGAGCTCCGTCAGCGCATTTCCCGCAGTTACGCCGTACACGTTTGCGGTCACGCTGATCGCTTTACTAGCCGATCCGTTCCATGCAGCCGTCAGGGCAACATCGGGCGGTATCGCCACGATACGTATTCCGCTCGCTTCTGGTGCAACGTAAGTCAGCGAAGCCGCTAACCCGCTGGAGGTGCGAACGATGCTTGAGCCGTTCGGGAGCTCCAATGAAGCGGCAACTTTAATTCCGTCAACATCCGCGAGCCCGGCCGGAATTTCGTATTCGAAAGTAAGTTTTGTCAATGCTGTGCCGCGCTCTCCTGTATATGGGGCATATACCGTCTGAGCGACGGAATCATCTCCAATCATGATCGGAATGGCGGGTGTCCCGATCACGGTTACTTCGTATCCGTAAAATAACGTAAATCGAAGCGTATCTCTTGTTCCATACAAATCATTGGCCGATGTGGTTAGCACCACCCCCACCCAAGAGGCTTCAAATACTGCCGAAGCGTCGTTCAAACTGACAGTGGCTGCATCCAGTCGAGTCTGAGATTGATTCTTCGCATCGTCGGCAATAGCCTGCGCTGCATCTATTGCGGTCTGCAGTGCTGCGCGGTCTACTGCTGAAGTCTGCCCTACATCCGTACCTGCTGGATGGTCCGCCAACGCCTGCTGCGCCGCTATAATCGCCGAGCCGAGCGTCGTCGGAATGCCCGCWTGTATTATGGCGGCATTAAACGCTTTAACCGCTGAGTTTAACTGGTTAACGGCAGTATCCAATTGATCTTGCGTATAATTACTCGCGTTATCGAGTATCTGCTGCGCCGTATTAGATGCAGTCTGCAGCGCAGTGCGCGTTACTGCCGAGGTCAGTCCTACATCCGTACCTTCTGGATGATCCGCCAGCGCCTGCTGTGCCGCAATAATCGCCGCGCCCAGCGTCGTCGGAATGCCCGCATGTATAACAGCGGCATTAAAGACTTGAACTGCTGAGTTTAACTGATTTGCGGCAGTATCGAGTTGATCCTGCGTGTAATTACCCGCGTTATCAAGTATCTGCTGCGCCGTATTAGATGCAGTCTGCAGTGCAGTGCGCGTTACTGCCGAAGTCTGTCCTACATCCGTACCTTCTGGATGATCCGCCAACGCCTGCTGTGCCGCCGTAATCGCCGCGCCCAGCGCAGTCGGAATGCCCGCTTGTATAACAGCGGCATTAAACACTTGAACCGCTGAGTTTAACTGATTAGCGGCAGTGTCCAATTGATCTTGCGTGTAGTTGCCCGCGTTATCGAGTATCCGCTGCGCCGYATTAGATGCAGTAAGCAGTGTAGTGCGCGTTACTGCCGAAGTTTGTCCTACATCCGTACCTTCTGGATGATTCGTCAACGCCTGCTGTACCGCTATAATCGCMRCGCCYAGCGCCGTCGGAATGCCCGCTTGTATAACGGCGGCATTAAACACTTGAACTGCTGAGTTTAACTGGYTAACMGCARTATCCARTTGATCCTGCGTGTARTTGCCCGCGYTATCGAGTATCTGCTGCGCTGCATTAGATGCAGTCTGCAGTGCCGTGCGAGCTCCCGCTGACGCCTGCCCCACGTTCACCCCTAGCGGATGATCCGTCAACGCTTGCTGCGCTGCCGYGATCGCTGCGCCCAGCGCTGTCGGAATGCCCGCTTGTATAACTGCAGCGTTAAARACTTGAACCGCTGAATTTAACTGGTTAACGGCAGTATCAAGTTGATCCTGCGTGTAATTGCCCGCGTTAWCGAGTATCTGCTGCGCTGCATTWGATGCAGTCTGCAGTGCSRTGCGTGTTCCCGCTGAGGTCTGCCCCACGTTCACCCCTACTGGATGATCCGCCAACGCCTTCWGCGCCGCCGTGATCGCAACGCCTARCGCTGTCGGAATGCCCGCTTGTATAACTGCAGCATTAAACACTTGAACCGCTGAGTTTAACTGRTTARCRGCARYATCSAGTTGATCCTGCGTGTAATTRCCCGCGYTATCGAGTATCTGCTGCGCTGCATTAGATGCAGTCTGCAGTGCGGTGCGCGTTCCCGCTGACGCCTGCCCCACGTTCACCCCTTSYGGATGATCYGTCAACGCCTTCTGYGCCGCCGTGATCGCMACGCCYAGCGCTGTAGGATCGCCGGCTGAGATAATCACGTCTTCGAATGTATCTATCGCCATTTCCAAATGTGCCACAGCCACATCTAATTCATTTTGAAGATATTGGGCGGCTTGAGTGAAAATTTGCTGGGCTGCAGTGATCGCGTTTTGCAAAGCGCTGCGGTTTGCCGCCGAAGTTTGTCCCACGTTCACCCCTTGCGGATGATTCGTCATCGCCTGCTGTGCCGCCGTGATCGCCGCCACCAACGCTGCGGGATTTCCGGCCTGGATAATTTCCCCATTGAATGCTGAAATTGAAGAAGTCAGAGGTATTGCGGCGTTTGCCAGGTCGGAGGCGATGGTCGCATTCCCGATTCCGTCGATAAAAAGCATAGCTGCATCATAGGCTACAGACAAGTTGTTGTAGGTATTAGCCGGCACTTGTCCTACACCAGTGCCCGCTAGATGACTTTTTAACAATGACTTGGCGCTAACGACCGCTTGAAACAACACAGTTCCGTCAACAAACGTATGTCCGTTACTCGACGCATAAGTATTTACGGGTGAATTCGCAATCCCGAATATTTTCAGATTGCTTGGATTACCCTCAAATACGCCTGACCCAAAAGTTGTTGCATTGCCTAACACAGTAATGCTTGTCAAGTTGTTATTATAAAATGAGCTACTGTCGACTTTCGTTACGCCTGCTGGGATGATTAGCTTCGTAATGTGATTAGTGTCGAAAGCTCCACCGTTAATCGTCTTCAAATTTTCCGATAATTTAATCGATGTCAAATTATTCATATAAAAAGAGTAGTTGCCGATCATCGTCACACTATCTGGAAATTCGACGGAAGTTAAGGGATTGTTTTCGAATGCGCTGGAGCCGATTGTTAACAAGCTTTCAGGAAGGTCTATGGAAGTGAGGCTAGTATAACGGAATCCATACGTTTGAATGACCTTCACGCTGCTCGGAATTACGACGCTCGTAATTTTAGGTTTGCCCGTACCGTACGTATCAAATGCTGATCTCCCGATCTCGGTTACCGTCGTATCCGCATACGCAGCGGGAATAACCACGTTCAGATCCGTGCCCTTATAGTCCGTAACCGTCGCACCATTGGAACCGACTGTAAAAGTAAAATCGTTCTCAGCTGCATATACAGGTCGAATCTGCGCAAATGAAGTCCCAAACGCAAATAATACAATGAATAGGGATAAGACTAATTTTTTCATGGTTTTCTCCTTTAATATAAAGTTTGAAGCGAGATGACGATGAGAGTAGAAGCTTATTGGATGAACTGGATACGGAAAGGTATCTGCGGTTTCTGCAACTTGACGTTCACCATATTTTATAATAAAGAAGGCTAATGAA
>NZ_JBFTQB010000294.1:0-7831 GCF_056398785.1 Paenibacillus sp. 01T422
GGCAGTAGGAATGAACGTGGAACGTTAACGAAGAACGGCTTTTTCACTTTTGATGTGAACAGAGCCGTTCTTTTATTATTGTTCCACGGCCTCCGAACTTAACAATAAAAGTTATAAGTTAATTATATTATTTAAAAGTAATTAATTGGAATTTTTTAGATTATTATTTATAGTCAAAATACGACCCGTAACTTGATATAACTATTTCGATTAGTTATAATGCTATAATAAGGATTGGAGAGTTGCAATCTGACTAACAGTTTCTCAATTAATTACCCATGGGCATGGKGATCATGCAAGCGCATTTTTTGCGCAGAAACTGATCCTCATTTTGGTCAACCTCATTCAACAAAGGAGTAACAATCATGGCACCAAGAAACAGTATTAATTTGAACAACATTTTGAAAGCGGCAACGGAGATTGTCGATACGAGTGGTGTCGAAGAATTGACATTAACGGCGCTCGCTCAAAAACTAGATATTCGGTCACCATCCCTTTACAACCATTTCAATGGTCTCGTAGGTATTCGAAAACTGCTTTCTGTCTATGGATTGGAGCAGCTGCTCAACGTTCTGATACGTGCGGCGATTGGTCGTTCCGGAGACGAAGCGATCCATGAAATGGCCAAAGCATATATTAAATTCGCGAGATCGCATCCTGGTCTGTACGAAGTGACTTTACAAGCTCCGGGCCCACAAGACGCTGAAGTAGTTCAAGTCGGCCAAGAGATCGTTGATCTGGTGACACAAGTATTGAAAGCGTATCATCTTGAGGAGCTGGACGCCATCCATATGGCACGAGCATTGCGGAGCATATTGCATGGTTTTGCTTCGCTGGAGCAGAAGGGCGGCTTCGGTCTTCCATATGATCTTGACGATAGCCTACAAATGATTATCGATACGTTTTTGGCCGGTTTGCATGCACGTTATCCAAGTGCTGCTCTGAAAACGAAATAAAACAATCCCCGTATCACCCCTCTGGGAGTGGTGCGGGGGTTGTTTTATTATGACCAGCTGAGTTTAATGAACAACCGCAGACGCCTTGGCATTAACTTCAGGATCAGCTTCCAACTTTTCTTTACTCATTGCTACGGCTGACAAAACCGTAAGCAGTGCAGGAACTAATGCCCAACCAAATGTAAGCACAATGGAAGAAGACAGTGCCTGGGTGATTACATCAAGCACCGAAGCGGGAATGTTCATACGAATGGCGGGATCAAGAAGCGCGTGCGGATCGTTGAGCGCCATCCCTTGCGGGAGCTGGTCTTTAACGGTAGCATTGGCTGCTAGCTTGTTCTTGAAAGCATGACTTTGAATGATACCGAAAATAGTAATGCCGACCGTCATACCGAGTGAACGTAGGAAAGTGAGTGTTGAGCTGGCCGATCCGCGTTGGTTAGCATCGATAGCGTGAATCGAAGCATTTCCTAGGACTGAGAATGAGAACCCGATACCCAGGCCAACAATGATCATGTACGTCGTAACGATTAGCTGGGAGGAACCCGTAGATAGAGTGGTTAATAAATAGATGCCCGCAGCAAACATAATCGAAGCGGGAATCATAATTGCTCTGTAACTGAATTTATTCATCAAAAATCCACCGATAGTCGCTGTAACAACGGTACCTAGCATCATGGGAAGAAGCACCATGCCTGAATTTGTAGCGGAACCACCCAGCACTCCTTGTATGAAGATTGGCGTATACACCGATGTGATGACAAAGGCTGCTCCTCCGAATATCGCGGTTGCATTGCTCATAGCATACAACCTCCTTCTGAACATGGCGAAGGGAATGATTGGCTCTGCGGCGCGTGACTCGGCAATTAGGAACAAGACGGTCATGATGCCGAAGCCTCCAAACAAGCCAAAGATCAAACTAGAATTTGACGCAATCGACCTACCGCTGAGCTCTAAGCCAAACATCAGGCAAACGATAGCTCCGACTAGGGTCAATGCTCCTAACCAGTCAATTTTTTGTTTCGAATGCTCATGCGATTCTTTGTAGAAAAAGGCAACAAAAATAAGTGCAAGCAAGCCGATCGGGAGATTGATGTAGAATACCCAATGCCAGTTAATGTGATCCGTAATGAAGGCACCAATCAAAGGGCCAAAGATGCTGGCAATTCCAAATACCGCGCCAAATAAGCCACCAAGCTTGCCACGGTTTTCTGCAGGTACAACATCAAACATAATCGTAAATGCAATAGGGATGATTGCGCCTCCGCTGATTCCCTGAATAGCGCGATAAATGCTTAGCTGGACCATGGATTGTGCAGTTCCGCAGAGTATAGAACCGAGCATAAAGACGAAGATGCCGAATACAAAAAACTTCTTGYGTCCATACATATCGGAAAGCTTGCCGAAGATTGGCATACCAGCCATTTCAGCAATCATATAAGCAGATGACACCCAAACGAATTTGTCTAATCCCCCCAGGTCCCCGACAATAGTTCCCATGGCGGTAGTTACGATTGTATTATCCATGGAGGCCATCAGAATGCCTAATAAAAGGCCGGCCAACACAATACCCAACTTATTATTCTTTGGTTGTAGCATATTAATTACCTCGCTTTAAACATTAGTTTTCAGCCATTACCTTTGGGAGTGACGACTTTTTCTAAATAAACTCACTGCCATCCATAAACAGCCAATTGCCACGATCAGTCCATGAGCCACCCTAATCGGCTGAGTGCCCACAAACTGCGGAATGTAAAGCAGAAACCCTAAAGCAAGAGGAATACCACTCCATTTAGGCAGCGTACGAGATTTCCATATCCCAATGGCAGAGAGAATGCAACCAATTGCAAGAAATACGAGCCCAATCAGAATCATAATGAATCCCGGGCCGAAGCGAACGACATTAGCCATACCGATTAAGTCTGTGTTTTGCAGCTTAATTGCTTCCTGTCCGATGGCATGCAGGCCAAAAACTTCAGCTCCGTAAAATGGCAAGGTCAGACCTGTTCCCAGCAAACTCAAAACAAATCCCAGGAATGCAAGACGATCCGATTTAGTATCTTGTAGAAAAAGGTAAAATCCTAATAATCCTAACGTTAAAAGAATGAATCCGAGCATTGCCATCACATGTGCAATTATCCATTCCGGTGATGCGAATGCCGCAGCCCCTGACAAGGATACTTCATCAGAGAAGGGGCGAATCGCTGGATAGAGGACAAACAGGATGCCGGAAATGCCTAGTGCGATGGATGCAAATTGAATCCGATAAACATTCGCAGCTTGTGAAGAATTGGAATAGACCTTATTTTCGTGAGTGATAGTCACTTTCCCCGCAGTCACGCTTGGTTTCATGCCAACAGACCTCCAGTAATTTAATGATAGCTTGAACCCTTATGAATGTTGCATTTTCAATATCATAAAACTAATTAACTTAGTTAGTCAACTTATTATTTTATTATAAAATTATTTAAATTAATTGACAGACTAATTATATTAGTCTAAATTCAAAGTAGTTTCATCATAATGAGTACTTAACTGTAACGAGAGGAATGGAGGGAAAACAAATGCGCATTTTGTTAACTGGCGGTTCAGGGTTCATAGGGACAAACTTGACCAATCATTTGTTTCACAAACATCCAGACTACATAATCATTAATTTTTCTCCTTACAGGTCGGGAAGTCGGGCTATGAATGTCGCGCGATTCCAAGCAAATCCAAATTACATTTATGTCGACGGAATGATTGAGAATGAGCTGGCTTTAGTACGTGCTTTTGGTTTAGGGGTGGATGTTGTCGTTAATTTGGCGGGACAAACGCATATTGACCGAAGCTTGCAAACGCCTGGTTCGCTAATTAGCGCCAATGTCATAGGATCGCAAATGGTACTTGATATGGCACGGAAGTTTAGCGTCAAGCGCGTGATTCAAATTTCTTCTGCCGAAGTGTACGGTCCGATACATCAAGGGAGTGAGGTGCCAGAAACGTATCGCCTTGCACCAGTCAACCCTTATGGTGCAAGTAAAGTCGCGACCGAATTGATTACTCAGTCTTACCACCAGACGTTTGGAATGGATACGATCATTACGAGGTGCTCCAACAATTATGGTCAGTATCAGACACCGGAGAAATTAATGCCCCTTGTGATAACGAATGCACTTCAGAATAAACCGATTCCACTATATGGTGATGGGGGGCAAATGAGGGATTGGCTGCATATTGAAGACCACTGTTCTGCTCTTGACGCGATTATCCATAACGGAGTACCTGGTTCAGTTTACAATATTTCGGGCAATCAAACGGCAACCACGAAAGAAATTGTTCAAACTGTACTTCAATATTTAGACCGGCCATGGTCATTGGTGCAGTCTGTCGCTGACCGGCCAGGTAATTTTGATAGATATCCGCTCAGTTGTGAGAAACTCACTACAGATACTGGATGGAAACCGACTTACTTACTCGAGGATGGAATCCGAGAAACAGCTTCGTGGTATCAAAGCAATGCCGAGTGGTGGACTGCTCAAGGAGAAGTAACTACGATCCAATAGGAGGAAGATCAGATGAAAGGAATTATTCTAGCTGGCGGGCAGGGGACACGGCTATACCCGCTCACGATTTCAGTGACGAAACATTTGCTGCCTATTTACGATAAACCCATGATTTATTACCCGCTTTCTGTTCTGATGCTTGCCGGTATACGCGATATTCTGATTATCGGTACGCAGCAAGACACCCCGCGTTACCAAGGTTTATTCGGAGATGGGAGTACCCTCGGCCTTACCATTTCTTACGCGGTGCAAGAGCATCCAGGAGGTTTGGCTGAAGCTTTCCTGATTGGAGAATMGTTTATTGGCAACGATGATGTTGCGCTCATTCTGGGGGATAACATTTTCTTTGGTCAAGGGTTTACATCGATGTTGCAGGAAACAGTTAAAAACAGGAATGGAGCCACCGTGTTCGGTTATCGAGTCAAAGATCCGTCACGATTCGGTGTTGTCGAATTTGATGAACATAATCGCGTATTATCAATTGAAGAGAAACCGAAGCATCCGAAATCGGACTATGCCGTGACGGGGTTATATTTCTACGATAATGACGTCGTTCGGATTGCAAAGTCGCTTAAACCATCTGAGCGTGGAGAACTAGAGATTACAGATTTGAACGCTGTTTATTTGGCGCAGAACAAGCTGCGTGCAACGGTGCTCGGTCGCGGTCTTGCTTGGCTCGATGCTGGTACGCATGATTCATTAATGCAAGCTTCGCAGTTCATCGAGACTTTGGAGAAACGCCAAGGATTCAAGATAGCCTGTATCGAGGAAATTGCGTTTCATTTAAACTATATTGATCAAGATCAGCTCATTCACATTGCCAAACGATTGAAGAACGAATACGGTCAGTATTTACTAGACATCGTTGAAAGAAATCACAGCAAGCACACGACTACTTTCAATAGAATGGAGGTGCATTTGGCATGACGTTCCCTCATACGATGAACCAGAATGCCATTCTGGTAACAGGGGGCTCTGGATTCATCGGCTCCAATTTTATCCTTCATATGCTGTCCAAGTATCCAAATTACGAGATTGTGAATCTGGACAAGCTGACATACGCCGCCTCGGAAGACTTTAATGAGCAAGTAGGGAAGTTCCCTAACTATACGTTTCTGCACGGATCAATTGAGAATCAAGAGCTGGTTCATTTTATTTTTTCTGAGTATAACATTCGTGGAGTTATTCATTTTGCGGCTGAATCTCATGTGGATAATTCAATTTCGAACCCCGGTGTGTTTGTTCAAACAAATATTGTCGGCACATTCACGTTGTTAAATGCGGCGATGCGGCATTGGATGGATGGTCCTGGTGAAGTGAAGCCAGGTTATGAAGAATGCCGTTTCCACCATATATCCACTGATGAGGTATATGGAGCCCTAGGAGAGACAGGAAAGTTCTCGGAAGAAAGCAAGTATGCCCCGAATAGCCCCTACAGCGCGAGCAAAGCGAGTTCAGATATGCTCGTGAGAAGCTTTAACCGCACTTATGGCCTCAATGCTGTGATAACCAATTGCTCCAACAATTACGGGCCACGGCAGCATGACGAAAAGCTCATTCCAACAGTAATTCGTTCTGCCCTTCAGTTGAAGTCGATACCCATCTATGGCAACGGACGCAATGTACGAGATTGGCTCCATGTGCAAGATCACGTTGAGGCAATTGATCTTGTCTATCACAGCGGTACAAACGGCGAGACCTATAATGTGGGCTCGGATAACGAACGCAATAACCTTAGCTTAGCGCTGGAAATTTGCGCGATTCTAGATGAGCTGGCATCTGAACCGCTGAGGGAAGCGGGCTTGTCCAGTTACAGCGAACTGATTCAGTTCGTTAATGATCGGCCAGGGCATGATTGGCGTTATGCGATCGATTGTAGCAAAATGTATAAGGAACTAGGCTGGGAAGCAAATATTCCGTTTGGCTCGGGGCTGCGCCAAACAATTGAATGGTATCGGGAGCTATATCAGCCGAAGCAAACGGTAGGTGTATGAGTTTTACCTCTCTTGATCAAGCTCAAAGCACAAAGGAGTAACAACTATGGCACCAAGAAATAGTATTAATTTAAACGTAATTTTGCAAGCGGCTACAGAAATTGTAGATACAGGCGGAGTCGAAGAGTTATCGATCACTTCGCTTGCGCAAAAGCTCGACATTCGTTCCCCATCCCTCTACAATCATTTCAAAGGTCTTCAAGCCATTCGCAAGCTGCTCTCCATCTATGGATCAGCTTGAGGAGATGGACGCCATTCATATGGCCCGCGCCTTGAGGAGCATTTTGCACGGATTTGCTTCGCTTGAACAAAAGGGAGGTTTTGGTCTTCCCTTTGACCTGGACATAAGCCTACAGACAATTATTGATACGTTCTTGGCTGGGCTGCATGTCCGCTTATCCCATACGGCTCAATAACTCTAAATATAAAATCCCGCATCCTCTTTGACAGAGAATGCGGGATTTTTTCTTGCTGTTTATCAGGCGAAGCTAAGCGTTTTCTCAGAACTGCTCTCAGGGGCATCGCCAGAAACTTCCGATGCCATGTTTTCGAGACATTGAAGGGAGAGCGAGTAGGCATCTAGGGCTTCAATCTCTTTCTGTAATTTGGTGACCCTTTGCTTAAAGCTAGGATTGGCAAACAATTGGTCAACCGCTTGGCCTACTTCTTCCGCTGTTACCCGATTCGATTTAAGGCTAATACCGATTCCAGACCAATCGACACGGGCGCTAACTTCACTTTTATCTTCAGATTTCCCCCAAACGATAAGTGGAACTCCGTGTTGAATCGCATAATGAACTCCGCCATACCCAGCATTGGTCACCATTGCATCTAAATGAGGCATTAGAAGTGAGTACGGAATGAATCTTTCTACTTTTACATTGTCTGGCAATTGGAACGGAAGATTAGTTAGCGGTTTGTTTCCGGTTGTAGCTACAACCAGAACGTCCTTGTTAGCTAGTGCTTTAATCGCAGGAATCATCAATTGATTAAAGTCTTCATTCGCAAGCGTCCCTTGCGTGACAAGTACAACGCGTTTGGCTGTCTGCAATTCTCCCCACCAGGAGGGCAGCGGGAAATCGTGTGAAGGAGTTGTTAAATTGAAGGGCCCGACAAATTGTACATTTGGAGGAAGATCGCGGTTGGGGTATTCAAAAGATGGGCATGTCCCTTGAAGGTACACATCCGAATAAAAGACTGCTGCGTCAAATACCCAACGGTCCAAGTTAGGAAGTCCCATTTTCTTTAAATTATTATTAAAATGCTGTTGCTCTTTGCGAAATATAATTTTCTGAACAAGGAAATGCAACATGCTGTTCCGGAGGCGACCGAAAGT
>NZ_JBFTQB010000295.1:0-6720 GCF_056398785.1 Paenibacillus sp. 01T422
ACCCTACTGAGCGTGAGCAACTAGGCGAGCTGAAAGTAGAAAGGCAAGGTGGCTATCTCGATMAGATCGATGGCTTTGATTACCCATTCTTTAACGTATCCTATCGGGAAGCGATCCGAATGGATCCACAGCAGCGACTGCTGCTGGAGGTTGCTTGGGATGCGTTAATGGATGCTGGAATTTCGCCGGATTCGTGGGCTAACACGAAAAGCGGTGTGTTTATTGGAATTTCCAATAGCGATTATGGAAGGAGGGAACTTGAGTCTTCGAATGACTTGCATATACATTCGGTTGTTGGCGGAGCCCTCTGCATAGCAGCAAATCGAATATCTTATTTTCTGGGTCTTCATGGACCAAGTATGGCGATTGATACGGCTTGTTCTTCATCGCTTGTTGCTGTGCATCAAGCCTGTTGCAGCATCTGGTCAGGGGAGAGTGAGCAAGCCATTGCTGGCGGTGTGAATGTCATTCTTTCCAATACGATTACATCAAGTTTGAGCAAGGCAGGTATGCTGGCAACGAATGATCGCTGCAAAACCTTCGATGCACTAGCGGATGGATATGTTCGAGGGGAAGGTTGCGGAATTGTAGTACTCAAACCTTTATCCAAAGCGCTAAGGGATGGCGATGAGGTGTATGCTGTCATTCCAGGTAGTGCGATCAATCAAGACGGCCGCAGCAACGGGATTACAGCGCCAAATCATTCTTCACAGGAGAAGTTGCTCGAATCGGCATATGAGAATGCTGGCATTCAGTCTCATCAAATTGGCTATATTGAAGCGCATGGTACGGGTACTTATTTAGGTGATCCCATTGAAGTGAAAGCGCTGGGAAAAGTGTTTTCTCAAGACAAAATTGCGAGCGAGAAGATCTATCTTGGTTCAGTGAAAAGCAACATTGGACATCTAGAGTCTGCAGCCGGAATAGCTGGACTCATTAAGACTGCACTGATCATGAAGCATGGACTTGTTCCACGAAACTTGCATTTTCAAAGGTGGAATCCTGAGATTCCACATGAGAGTTTTCCGTTTGTGGTGCCTACGCAAAGTGTGGAACTGCGACCTGGGAACGAGGTATACGCAGGCGTTAGCTCGTTCGGGTTTGGCGGAACCAATGCGCATATTGTTCTTGGCAGACCAGCGCAATCAGTACCAGAGCGTTCAGAAAATTCACCATTTTTATTTGTGCTGTCGGCTGCGAGAAAAGATGCTTTATCGGTTTTGGCTCAAAAATATGTAGATTGGTTGAAACTCACGAAAGAACCTGATCTTCTTGCAATTTGTTCAACTTTGCTGAAGGGCAGGAAACATCATGAACATAGGCTGGCTATTGCAGCAACATCCAAAGATACATTACTCGTTGAATTGCAAGCGTATGTGAGTGGCTATGACAGCAATCTTCAGAGTAAGAACCATGGACATGTGCTGTCTAATCCACCTGGGATTGTGTATTACTTTCCAGGGCATGACACAAGAAATGGCGATGAAATGAAGGAAGTATGGACTTGTGATGCGATTTTTCAGCAGTCATATTTTGTGGTGAGTCAATTGTATCGTCAATTGGCATCAGAGTCGTCGCAAGATCAAATGGAATGGCGAACCTTCGCGAAACAGTTTGC
Organism: Paenibacillus sp. 01T422; assembly: GCF_056398785.1. NCBI lineage: Bacteria > Bacillati > Bacillota > Bacilli > Caryophanales > Paenibacillaceae > Paenibacillus > Paenibacillus sp. 01T422. The sequence goes on from NZ_JBFTQB010000295.1 coordinate 1,619, forward strand.
ACATGCAGAGATGTTGCGAAGTTGGGGATTACGGCCGAACAGTTGCCTGGGCGAGGGAGTTGGCTGTTTAACTGCAATGGTGGTAGAAGGGGAAATGTCACTACCGGAAGCTATCGAACGGCTAGCCCGAGGGGATTATAATAGTCTAGTAAAATCTGAGGTAGAGAGCGCTCATGGGGACTTTGTATTATGCCTATCCTCTGCACCTGTTTGGTTCCCGCGAAAAGATGAATCTATGATTATTTGCAAATGCAGTGATGAACTTGGGAAACTGCAATTACAGTGTCAATTATTTATTAACGGTCTTTTTGTACCTGAACGCTCAGAACAAAAAAAACGATCGCATATGCTTCCTGGATACCCGTGGAATCATCATTCGTGCTGGAAGCCGCTAGGGAAAAATGAGGCGGAGTCGAATGGCATGACTTGTTTTTGTTAATTGGGGGAGTAGCATTGAAAAGAATAGATATCGTGGTGATTGGCGGCGGGCAAGCGGGTCTATCGACAGGTTATTATTTAAGTTCTGAGCAGCGGCAGTTTATCGTATTGGATCAAAGCCATGAAGTGGGATATTCATGGAGCAGCAGATATGACTCGTTAACGTTATTTACCCCTCGCATGTACAGCGGTTTGCCAGGTTTACCACTAGAGGGAGACCCATGGGGCTATCCAACAAAGGATGAGATGGCAGCTTATTTACAGCAGTATCAAGAGAAGTTTGCCATTCCGATTCAACTGGAAACAGAGGTAATAAGGCTAACTTACCAATTGGGGAGATTCCTCGTAACGACAAATAAAGGCTCATGGTTAGCCAAACAAGTCGTGGTGGCAGCAGGACCCTTTCAAACTCCATTCATTCCTCCGATCGCACACTCATTAAGTTCAGAAGTATTTCAAATACATACCGCCGACTATCATAATCCTGAAATGCTGCCACAACGTGGAGAAGTACTCGTAATCGGCGGTGGGAACTCCGGTGCGCAAATTGCGCTTGAGATTTCTCAGCAAAGGAAGGTTTATTTGTCAGTAGGTCATGACATTCAGTATTTGCCCTATCGTTTTCTTGGTAGAAGCCTTTTTTGGTGGTATGAGAGGATAGGACTCTTGCGGAAAAGCCCAAAGTCTTGGGTGGGGCGGCGATTCATTAAAAAGAAAGATCCACTTTATGGTTTTGAGCTTAAGAATGCGATCAGCAGCGGTAGCGTCAATTTATTAGCAAGGACGACAAATGCGAGCGAAAAGCAGATTTTTTTTGCCGGTGGCTCATCTCTGGAAGTGGGAACGATTATATGGGCTACCGGGTTTCGATCCGATTACCCCTGGCTTCATATTCCCGAGATTTTTAATAACAAGCAAATAGTCATTCATGAACGGGGAGTTACGTTAATTCCAGGGTTATATTTTGTAGGTCTACCTTGGCAGTCCTCCAGAGGGTCAGCATTAATAGGCTGGGTGCATCGGGATGCCAAATTCATCTGTCACATGATTACACAATACGGGGATCACTATGCAAATGAAGATTATAGCTACGAGGATTTGCCCTCACACGGGAGCTGACATTTGGCAGTTATTTTATTCACGTCTTGATGAAATAAGAAGAGCTAAGATTGACAAATGTCTGCAAAAAGATCAAAAGCAAAGAATGATCGTAGGGGATATGTTACTTCAATTTGTGCTGCGTCACGAGCTATGTAGGATTGAAAAAAGAAGACCAATCGTCACATATAGCCCACTAGGGAAGCCATCCCTGAGCGATTGGCCAGATCTTGCTTTTAATATTTCTCATTGCAGGGATTGGGTCACTATTGTCCTTGCTTCTTGTGAAGTGGGGATTGATGTTGAACAGCAAGATCCGCGTTTCTCTAGGTTGGAAGAATGTATCTTATCTCCTTCGGAACGGAGCGAGTATCGCACTATTCAAGATCATGAGGCTTATCTCTGTGAACGCTGGGTGATGAAAGAGAGCTTCACCAAGCTGATAGGTGTCGGACTTGGTTATCCATTTACAGAGGCTTCTTTTGATAAGTTCACAGCAAGTGAAGCCGTAAACATCTACGAAAATAAATGCTATTTTTGCAAAACCTTTGTGTTGGAAGAGCTGAGCAGCGATAAGTCGTATCATTTGGCGGTTTGCAGCGAGGCCTATAACTTCCCGGATGAGTTGACCATACTTTCTTTTGACAACTTAATAATATGGGCACTTGGTGCCGCGAAAAGTGTTTAAAACTGGCTTCCCGGTCTACTGCGGAGAGCCAGTTTTTTGTTCGACAAAAAAATATAATTAAGGACACGAACCGCCGGTTTTCGTGTATAATGAGTTCTTGATCTTATATTCTTAACCTTTGGTAAATTAACAGCAAGAGGAGTTCTGACAGATGAATCGATTACGTGGTTTTCTTGGTTCGTATCATCCGATTGTGCATACGTTGATTTTAGGAACAGTCATGGCCAGGGCGGCGTCTTCCATGAGTCTGCCTTTTCTGGCAATTTACTTAGCCAAACATACATCGATGAGTGCAGTAATGATTGGGGTCGTTATTGGAATGGGAGCCTTGGCAGGAACTGTCGGAGGCTTTATCGGCGGTAACTTATCGGATCGATTCGGTAGACGAATCATCATGTTGGCTGCTCTTTTTGGATGGGTGGTTGTGTTTGTAGGCTTTAGTATCGTGAAACTACCAGTTTTGTTCATGATGCTGAACATGCTTAACGGCTTGTGCCGATCCTTCTATGAACCGGTCTCGCAAGCGTTAATGGCGGATTTGACAGAGCCGGCGAAGCGGCTCAGTGTATTTTCAATGAGATACATGGCCATCAATGTCGGTGTTGCTGTAGGACCATTATTAGGTGCTTTTTTTGCAACGATGGACGGGTCATTACCATTTCTATTGACTGGAATTGTTTATTTTCTCTATGCAGTTACACTTTATGTTCTTCTCATCGTTTTTGGCATTAAGCAAATAGAAGGAGAGAAGAAAAAACCGGTCACTTTTGTCTCTGCATTGCGGGTCATCCAACGTGATGTGACGTTTCGCTACTATATTCTTGGTGGAATTATTGGAGCTATTGGCTACTCGCAAGTCATGGTGACACTATCGCAATATTTGGAACAGAATTTCACCGAAGGTGTGAGAATGTTCGCTGTCCTAATGAGCGTCAATGCAATCGTGGTCATTGCCATGCAGATACCTCTTACACGGATTTCTGATAAGTACTCGCCACTAGTAGCGATTATTTTTGGTAATTTGATGTTTGCGTTAGGGGATATCGGCTTTGCATTCTCGCATTCGTTAGTTCCAATGATTGTTTCTATGGCGATTTTTACTCTAGGTGAAATTTTAAACTACCCTGCGGCTAATATGCTGATTGATAAACTGGCACCCGAGCATATGCGTGGTACTTATTTTGGTGCACAAACCTTAACAAATTTAGGTCACTTTATGGGACCATGGGTGGGCGGTTTTCTGCTTGTAGCCTACGGGGGCACCACGCTTTATGTAGTCATAGCCTTTGTGACTCTTGCGGGCTCTCTCTTTTACTGGAAAGGCGCCAATAATCTACAAATACTTCTAAAAAATAGGTCGAAAAAAGAAATTTTTTGATGTATAATGAAAAATTAGTTCTTGCGAACTATACGATTTCAAAACGACTTCCCTTATTCTTGAGAGTGTAGTTATTTCTTGCAAAAGACTTCACAACACATCTCGACAATGGCAAAACTGACGAAAGCCAGTGACGCAAAGCTACAGGGGCTACCTTGTTCTTGAAATGGACTTGTTGCCWGCCAGCTGCCGAACGATTGGGTATTCAACTTAGAGCCCCTCCGATCGGTACACTATGGTGGGGTTTTTCTCTGTCATAACTCTCATAAACTATGGATAAAAGGAGGACCAAGCAGCATGCAGTCTGAATTACATGAAGAGCAAAAAGTAACATCACTTTGCGGCAATCATGTTGCCCGTTTGGTGCCATCCTCGGATGGACCAAAACTATTGATTAATTTAGAAGAATACGCACTTAATGAAGCATGTTGGGATGTAGAAATGTTTCAGGGGAGAAGCAACAGCATTTTGATTTTCTACTGGAAAGGTGAAGTTAAGCTTTCTGTGAAAATGCCTCCAATGCCTCAAATTGAAGCATTTATGACTAGGCTTTATCAAATTTTGACGTCCAAATTAAGAACGGTTCAGCCAATATAGGCGAACTGTTCTTTTTTTTACACCCGAAAAAGGCTGACGACAAAATGATTGTCACAAATCGACAGGTGCTGATATAATGGACACATAGTCATACATAGTTCTTAAGTACTATTCAGTGTAGGGGGATTTGCGTTATGCGATTAATTACGCGTTCGGATTTTGACGGTTTAGTATGCGCAATGCTTTTCAAGAAGCTAAACATGGTCGATGAAATGAAATTCGTTCATCCCAAAGATATGCAGGATGGTTTGATCGAGGTTACCGAGAACGATATTTTGGCGAATGTGCCTTATGTTTCAGGCTGCGGATTATGGTTTGATCACCACTCCAGCGAACTTGAGCGGATGGGCGAGAAGGTAGCATTCAAAGGGGAAGCCCGCATTGCACCAAGTGCAGCACGCGTCGTTTATGATTATTATGGAGGGCAAGAAACCTTCGGTGATATTGACGATATTATGCAAGGCGTAGATAAAGCGGATGCGGCACAATTTAGTAAAGAGGATATTTTGAACCCATCTGGTTGGGATTTATTGTCGTTCATCATGGATGCCCGGACGGGCTTAGGACGTTACCGGGACTACCGGATTAGCAATTATCAGCTTATGGAAGAACTTGTGGATCATTGCGCGGTGATGACGGTTGATCAAATTATGGAGCTTCCGGACGTGAAGGAACGGGTTGAGCGGTATTACGAACTGGATGCTCTGTACCGTGAAATGCTTGAAAAGCATACGCATACGGAAGGAAACGTGATCATTACGGATCTTCGTGACGTTGAAACGATTTATCCTKGCAACCGATTCATGGTTTATGCGCTTTATCCTGAGCAGAATGTATCCATTTGGATCGTGGACGGACGCAATAAACAAAATTGTGTATTTGCTTGCGGGCACAGTATCGTGA